>NZ_VMMI01000018.1:0-29832 GCF_013277125.1 Streptococcus sp. 4094
GCCTTGAATACAGCCATCAACGAAGGTGCCAATACAGACGGTAAGACAGAAGCAAGTAAAGCAGCCTACGAAGACGCGAAGACAAAAGCTACCGAAGCCGTAACAAAAGCTGAGGAAGTGATTGGCAACGCGAGCGCTACAGAAAAAGACGTAGCGGATGCGAAAGCGAAAGTAGACGAAGCTAAGGAAAAACTTGCGGAAGCCAAATCCGGCTTGGTAGATAAACCAACTTCTGTACCAAGTAATGATGGCAACACTAACGACAGTGCTAACACCAACAACGGTGATAATACCGACAATAGCAGTAACAGCAATACTAGTGGCGACACTAATAACAGTGCTAACACGAACAACGGCGGTACTACCACCCCTGCTGACAGCAATAGCGACAGTATGACACCAGATAATAGTGGTAACACTCCAGTCCCTGGTGTGACGACAGACGATAGTAGCAACACCACCCCTGCTACTCCATCGTCTACTGTTGGACAGGCTCAAGCAAGTACTCCAGCTCAAGAAACACCAGTTTCTACAAACACTCCAAACAATTCAGGCAATACAGTAACTCCTAGCGAGACTCGTCCTGTTGACAAGTCTGAGCTTGCTCGATTGGTTGAAGAACTAGAAACTCGTTTGAAAGACTTGGATGGTATTGATCAATCTGTCATCGACGCTGCGAAGGTCATTCTCGGAGAGGGTCAAGAAGCCCTTAGAAATGCTGACTTGACAGAGGCAGGCTTGAAAGAGATGACTGCCAAGGTCAAAGAAGCTCTCGAATCCTTGAAAGGTAAGCAAACGACTAAGGATGAAGAAACGAAAGAAACAAGCAAAGAGCAAGGTCATCTTCCATACGGTACGATGATTGGCAGCCTGCTCGCCCTTCTTGGTCTCCTTCTCTTCCTCATCGCTCGTCGCAAGAAAGAGTCAGAACTCAAGAAATTGACCAAGGAATTGACTAAGGTTCTGCAAGAAAACGGCCTTACAAGTGTAGATGCGAAAGTCCTCGACCAAGCACGAGAAGCTCTCGCTCAAGCGGTTGCCTTCCTAGCCAATGAGAAAGAGTCTGACCACACAGAAGATGAGTTGATTGAGAAACTCAAAGCTATTCTTGCTCAGCTAAGATAAGCGACATGTGAAATATCGCAGGCGACCATAGAAGGTACTACATTGCTGGATAATAACTATAGGAAAAGTTAGTCTCAAACCTGTAGTGGGAATATACCAGCTTTTAGCGGGGAAGTGGTTCTGGGAATAGGACACCATCTTTTGGATGGGAATGCTTCCTCCTCTAGTACAAGTAGAAGTCTTTGATGGTAGAGTAAGATAAAGAAGAAACACGAAACAAGTGAGGTAGTTCATGAAACGGAACTGAAACTTACTAGTGTGGACTCTTGAAGGAAGTAGCGGATAGAAAGAAGTGGAGAATCCTCTTTCTATCCGTCTTTCTTTAGGAGTATATGTAAGCGCTTTAAAAATAGAAAGGGTAATGGAATGGGGAAACATGAAAGTAGAAAAAACAAACCTATTTTATTAGTAGGGAATGGAATCAATAGATTATTTGCAAACGAGCCAGAAGATGATGATTCCTTTAATGTAGAAAAGTTTAGAGGCGAAAAAGAAGCTGAGGAATGCTCATTACATGCTGAGATAAGCGAGTCTTTGCGTTTTCCAATGAGGATTTCAGTATTCTATAAGGGGAAAGAAGAAACTGTCGCACAGGAACTAACTGATTTTTTGAAGGATAAGATGACGATTTCAAAAAGGAAGAAAGAGTTTCTTGAAGATTTATTAAACTTAGAAGTAGAGAATATTTTGACGACGAATTACAGCTTTGAATTTGAAAAAACAATTTGTACTAATCCATCTATTGGAAAAATCTTAAATCTATATGGCTATGGGAAAGAGGGTGAAATCAGTAAAAAGGAAAAGGAACTAGGAATTTATCAGTATATAAAATTAAGTGAGAGACAAAAACTATGGCATATACATGGAATAGCAACCAGAAAAAATTCTATTATACTAGGACAATACCATTATGGTTATTTGCTTTCGCAAGTGATAGGATATACGTCTGAATTATTAAGGAGATGGAATTCTAAAAATGATTTTTATCATCATTCATGGATGGATTATTTTGTAAGCAATGATGTGCATATCCTTGGTTTTGCTTTCGATTTAGCTGAAATCGATTTGTGGTGGCTACTCGCATACAAGAAGAAACATTTTGAATTTACAAAGGTGTATTTTTACTCGAAAGTTGGAGATTTAGATGATAATGTGAGAATACTCTTGTGTACATATGGCGTTATTATAAAAGAAATAAATACGGCTGATTATCATGATTTTTATAATCAAGTTATTACTGAAATAAGAAATGGGATAAAAATGGATAGAGATGTTATATAAGAAATTGTAAGAGGTCTGTTCCCTCTTGATAAAATGACTCTCATTTGACTTTTTGCACCAAAAGTAGCATCATATTCGGTGCAAAGGAGGTGTGATAGATGAACGATAAGCAGGAAATAGTAAACAGGATAGAAAATTTTGAATCGAATCAAGTTTTTATAGCAAATGATTTCTTTGATATTGCAGGATATGAAACTGTTCGTAGTACATTAAATCGTCTTGTAAAAGACAAAGAGATTACTCGCATTTTGAAAGGTATTTATTATAAACCAAAATATATAGAACTGATTGGAGAGTATGCAATGGCGTCTGTGGATGAAGTTGCTGATGCTATTGCTAGAAAATATAATTGGACCATTGCTCCATCGGGAAACACAGCCCTTAATTTACTTGGTTTATCTACGCAGGTACCAGCAAAATGGACCTATATATCAGATGGAAGATATGCCAGTTTTAATGTTGGTAAGGCAAGGATAGAATTTAAGCATAGAAATAATGGAGATATTTCAAATATGTCAACCTTAACTGCAATGGTGATACAATCTGTCAAGGCAATGGGGAAAGAGAATATTACTTCTCAGCAGATTGACTACTTACGGAAAAAATTATCTGAAGAAGAAAAGTCAACATTACTAGCTGAAGGTAAAACGACAAGTGCCTGGGTCTATAGTATTATCAAGAAAATATCAGAGGTATAGGGATGTTTGAGGATAAATCGATTGGGAAAAATAAAGCAATTTCTCAGAATGTTTTTAGAAGTCACGGTGTCTATTCTAGCTTCAATCTACTAGAAATTCCATAGATAGAAAACTACATAATCTCTACAGATAGGGCTGATCGAGTTGATGTGAGATGCTTTGGCTTTCTAGGGGAATTGTGGATTGCCAAACTGTATCATTGAAATTATTGCTCAAATTTGTTATGATATAAATATGAATAAAAGTAGACTGGGACGTGGCAGACACGGGAAAAAGAGACATGTATTATTGGCTTTGATTGGTATTTTAGCAATTTCTATTTGCTTATTAGGCGGATTTATTGCTTTTAAAATGTATCAGCAAAAAAGTTTTGAGCAAAAGATTGAATCGCTCAAAAAAGAGAAAGACGATCAATTGAGTGAGGGAAATCAGAAGGATCATTTTCGTAAGGGTCAAACCGAAGTGATTGCCTATTATCTTCTCCAAGGGGAGCAAGTGATTTCCTCTGTTAAGGAGCTGATAAATCAAGATATTAAGGACAAGCTAGAAAGTAAGGACAATCTTGTTTTCTACTATACAGAGCAAGAAGAGTCAGGTTTAAAGGGAGTCGTCAATCGTAATGTAACCAAACAAATCTATGATTTAGTTGATTTTAAGGTTGAAGAGACTGAAAAGACCAGTCTAGGAAAGGTTCACTTAACAGAAGATGGGCAACCTTTTACACTTGACCAACTGTTTTCAGATGCTAGTAAGGCTAAGGAACAGCTGATAAAAGAAATCACCTCCTTTATAGAGGATAAAAAAATAGAGCAAAACCAGAGTGACCAGATTGTAAAAAGCTTCTCTGACCAAGACTTGTCTGCATGGAATTTTGATTACAAGGATAGTCAGATTATCCTTTATCCAAGTCCTGTGGTTGAAAATTTAGAAGAGATAGCCTTGCCAGTATCTGCTTTCTTTGATGTTATCCAATCTTCGTACTTACTTGAAAAAGACGCAGCCTTGTACCAGTCTTACTTTGAAAAGAAACATCAAAAAGTTGTCGCTCTAACCTTTGATGATGGTCCAAATCCAGCAACGACCCCGCAGGCATTAGAGACCCTAGCTAAATATGGTGTTAAAGCCACTTTCTTTGTGCTTGGGAAAAATGTTTCTGGGAATGAGGACTTGGTGAAGAGGATAAAATCTGAAGGTCATGTTGTTGGAAACCATAGTTGGAGCCATCCGATTCTCTCGCAACTTTCTCTTGATGAAGCTAAAAAGCAGATTACTGATACTGAGGATGTGCTAACTAAAGTGCTGGGTTCTAGTTCTAAACTCATGCGTCCGCCTTATGGAGCTATTACAGATGATATTCGCAATAGCCTCGATTTGAGCTTTATCATGTGGGATGTGGATAGTCTGGACTGGAAGAGTAAAAATGAAGCAGCTATTTTGACGGAAATTCAGCATCAAGTAGCTAACGGCTCTATCGTTTTGATGCATGATATTCACAGTCCGACAGTCAATGCCTTGCCAAGGGTCATTGAGTATTTGAAAAATCAAGGTTATACCTTTGTGACCATACCAGAGATGCTCAATACTCGCCTAAAAGCTCATGAACTGTATTATAGTCGTGATGAATAAGCAAGAAAAAATAGGTCTGTCAGATATGTGATAGACTTATTTTTTACATAAGATAGTACTAATTAGTAAAAAAATTTATGCTATAAATGATAAATAATACTCAATGAAAATCAAAGAGCAAACTAGGAAACTAGCCGCAGGTTGCTCAAAACATGGTTTTGAGGTTGTGGATAGAACTGACGAAGTCAGTAACAATACCTACGGCAAGGCGACGTTGACGTGGTTTGAAGAGAGTATAAAATAGAAGGAGAAGCATATGAATACCTATCAATTAAATAATGGAGTAGAAATTCCAGTATTGGGATTTGGAACTTTTAAGGCTAAGGATGGAGAAGAAGCCTATCGTGCAGTGTTAGAAGCCTTGAAGGCTGGTTATCGTCATATTGATACGGCAGCGATTTATCAGAATGAAGAAAGCGTTGGTCGTGCCATTCAAGATAGCGGAGTTCCACGAGAGGAATTGTTCGTAACTACCAAGCTTTGGAATAGTCAGCAAACCTATGAGCAAGCTTGTCAGGCTTTTGAAGAGTCTTTAGAGAAGCTGGGCTTGGACTATTTGGATTTGTATTTGATTCATTGGCCAAATCCAAAACCGCTCAGAGAAAATGACCAATGGAAAATCCGAAATGCAGAAGTTTGGAGAGCGATGGAAGACCTCTATCAAGAAGGGAAAATCCGTGCTATAGGTGTTAGTAATTTTCTTCCCCATCATTTGGATGCCTTGCTTGAAACAGCAAAAATTCTTCCGGCGGTCAATCAAATCCGCTTGGCGCCAGGTGTCTATCAAGAGGAAGTTGTAGCTTACTGTAGAGAAAAAGGAATTTTATTGGAAGCTTGGGGCCCTTTTGGTCAGGGAGAACTGTTTGATAGCAAGCAAGTCCAAGAAATCGCAGCAAATCACGGAAAATCGGTTGCTCAGATAGCCTTGGCCTGGAGCTTGGCAGAAGGATTTCTACCACTTCCAAAATCTGTCACAGCCTCTCGTATTCAGGCTAATCTTGATTGCTTTGGAATTGAATTGAGCCATGAGGAACATGGAACCTTAAAAACGATTGCTGTTCAATCTGGTGCTCCACGAGTTGATGATGTGGATTTTTAGAAAATCATAAAAAGAATTGTACATTATTCTAATTTTTGATATAATAGTCAACAGGAAAGAAAGTCTTATGGCGTTCTTCAAGCGAGCTTGGGATAGTGGGAGCCAAGTAGGGCAAAATAATGAGCTGGCGCTTTCTGTAGTATTTTCAAAAACAATGAAGTAATAAATTAGGGTGGAACCGCGTTTCTGACGCCCCTAGGTTAAATCAACCTAGGATTGTCAGATGTGGTTCTTTTGCTTATTCAGTCTATTGTGTGAAAGAAAGGAGAGACGTGGAAAACCTTTATCTTGTAAAAGACGATAGCCAACTAGTTGCATTTCGTGATTTTGTAGTAAGAAATACTGAAAAGTTGAAAGATTATCAATCTTTTTTAAAGAATGAACTTGCAGTCTGTGATTTACCGCAAGCCGTTATTTGGTCAAGTTTTAATGCTGCTACACAGATTATTAGGGAAAGCGCTGTTCCAGCCTATACAAATAATAGACGAATGGTTATGACGCCTGATTTAGCTGTTTGGAAAGAGTTGTATTTGTATCAGTTGCTGAACTACGAGTGTTCTCAGCAAACTCAAGCAATAGAAAGTCACTATCATTCTTTATCTGAAAATTTCCTCTTACAGATTGTAGGACATGAGCTAGCTCATTGGTCGGAGCATTTTTTAGATGATTTTGATGGTTACGACTCTTATATCTGGTTCGAAGAGGGGATGGTTGAATATATTAGTCGCAAGTATTTCTTAACAGAAGAGGAATTTCAAGCGGAAAAAATTTGTAATCAATCTCTCGTAGAACTTTTTCAGAAGAAGTATGGTTGGCATTCATTGAATGATTTTGGTTCTTCGACTTATGATAAGAACTATGCAAGTATTTTTTACGAATATTGGCGTAGTTTTTTGACAATAGATAAGTTGGTAGAAAATCTAGGTAGTGTACAAGCGGTCTTCGATTCTTATCATTTATGGGCAAATACAGATAAAACTCTTCCCTTGTTAAATTGGTTTGTTCAGCAGAAATTAATTGAAAAAGAAATATAAAAACTAAAGGAGTAAACAATGTCTAAGAAATTAACATTTTACTGCGTCAGTGGCAGAGACCTCCTTACAGTCGGGCTGCTCCACGCTCAGCACTAGAGTGCCTGAGCTAGACGCAGTACTAACTCGTCTTGCCTCGTATGATTGACGAGGCAGACTCGTGTCGCAAGTAATTTATAAAAAAGGAGTAAATAATGTCTAAAAAATTGACTTTCCACTGCGTCAGTGGCAGAAACCTCCTTACAGTCGGACTGCCCCACGCTCAGCACTAGAGTGCCTGAGCTAGACGCAGTACTAACTCGTCTTGCCTCGTATGATCGATGAGGCAGACTCGTGTCGCAAGTAATTTATAAAAAAGGAGTAAAAAATGTCTAAAAAATTGACTTTCCACTGCGTCAGTGGCAGAAACCTCCTTACAGTCGGACTGCCCCACGCTCAGCACTAGAGTGCCTGAGCTAGACGCAGTACTAACTCGTCTTGCCTCGTATGATCGACGAGGCAGACTCGTGTCGCAAGTAATTTATATAAAAAGGAGTAAACAATGTCTAAGAAATTAACATTTCAAGAAATTATTTTGACTTTGCAACAATTTTGGAATGACCAAGGTTGTATGCTTATGCAGGCTTATGATAATGAAAAAGGTGCGGGAACGATGAGTCCTTACACTTTCCTTCGTGCTATCGGACCTGAGCCATGGAATGCAGCTTATGTAGAACCATCACGTCGTCCTGCTGACGGTCGTTACGGGGAAAACCCTAACCGTCTTTACCAACACCACCAGTTCCAAGTGGTTATGAAACCTTCTCCATCAAATATCCAAGAACTTTACCTTGAGTCTTTGGAAAAATTGGGAATCAATCCTTTGGAGCACGATATTCGTTTCGTTGAGGACAACTGGGAAAACCCATCAACTGGTTCAGCTGGTCTTGGTTGGGAAGTTTGGCTTGATGGGATGGAAATCACCCAGTTCACATATTTCCAACAAGTAGGTGGATTGGCAACTGGCCCTGTGACTGCGGAAGTTACCTATGGTTTGGAACGCTTGGCTTCTTACATCCAAGAAGTAGATTCTGTCTATGATATCGAGTGGGCTGATGGTGTAAAATACGGAGAAATCTTTATCCAGCCTGAGTACGAGCATTCAAAATATTCATTTGAAATTTCGGACCAAGAAATGTTGCTTGAAAACTTTGATAAGTTTGAAAAAGAAGCTGGTCGTGCATTAGAAGAAGGCTTGGTACACCCTGCCTATGACTATGTTCTCAAATGTTCACATACTTTTAACCTTCTTGATGCGCGTGGTGCCGTATCTGTAACAGAGCGCGCAGGCTATATCGCTCGTATCCGTAACTTAGCCCGTGTCGTAGCTAAAACCTTTGTCGCAGAACGAAAACGCCTAGGCTACCCACTTTTAGATGAAGCAACACGAGCTAAACTCTTAGCAGAAGACGCAGAATAAAGAGAGTGACAAATTACGAAAATGGGCGAACAGTGTGAGCCCTGAACCAGTTGCCGCAGTGATGAAGGTATCCTTAGTGAAGCTAAGGATACTAGGCAAAATTGGAGACTTTTGGCTCCAATTTTAGCAATGAAACAACGAAGTTGGTTGCTTGCGTGCCAATCACATAAGGCAAACTGGAAAATAAAAAGATATTTTTCGGAGAAAAAACATGACAAAAAACTTATTAGTAGAACTCGGTCTTGAAGAATTACCAGCCTATGTTGTTACACCAAGTGAAAAACAACTAGGTGAAAAAATGGCAGCCTTCCTCAAGGAAAACCGCCTGTCTTTTGAAGCTATTCAGACCTTCTCAACACCACGTCGTTTGGCTGTTCGTGTAACTGGTTTAGCAGACAAACAGTCTGATTTGACAGAAGATTTTAAGGGGCCAGCAAAGAAAATTGCCTTGGATAGTGATGGCAACTTCACCAAAGCAGCTCAAGGATTTGTCCGTGGAAAAGGCTTGACTGTTGAAGATATCGAATTCCGTGAAATTAAGGGTGAAGAATATGTCTATGTTACCAAGGAAGAAATTGGTCAAGCAGTTGAAGCCATTGTTCCTGGTGTTGTAGATGTTTTGAAGTCATTGACTTTCCCTGTCAGCATGCATTGGGCTGGAAATAGCTTTGAATACATTCGTCCTGTTCACACTTTAACCGTTCTTTTAGATGAAGAAGAGTTTGATTTGGATTTCCTTGATATTAAGGGAGGTCGTGTGAGCCGTGGTCATCGTTTCTTGGGGAAAGAAACCAAAATTCAGTCAGCATTGAGCTATGAAGAAGACCTTCGTAAGCAGTATGTAATCGCAGATCCACGTGAACGCGAGCAAATGATTGTTGACCAAATTAAGGCAATCGAAGCTGAACACAGTGTACGTATCGAAATTGATGCTGATTTGCTTAATGAAGTCTTGAACTTGGTTGAATACCCAACTGCCTTTATGGGAAGTTTTGATGCCAAATACCTTGAAGTTCCGGAAGAAGTCTTGGTGACTTCGATGAAGGAACACCAACGTTACTTTGTTGTTCGTGATCAAGATGGAAAACTATTGCCAAACTTCATTTCTGTTCGTAATGGAAATGCAGAGCATTTGGAAAATGTTATCAAAGGAAATGAAAAAGTCTTGGTAGCCCGTTTGGAAGACGGAGAATTCTTCTGGCGTGAAGACCAAAAATTAGTTATTTCTGACCTTGTTGAAAAATTAAACAATGTGACCTTCCATGAGAAAATTGGTTCCCTTCGTGAACACATGATTCGTACTGGTCAAATTGCTATTCTCTTGGCAGAAAAAGCAGGCTTGTCAGCGGATGAAACGATTGACCTAGCCCGTGCAGCAGCCATTTACAAGTTTGACTTGTTGACAGGTATGGTTGGCGAATTTGACGAGCTTCAAGGAATTATGGGTGAAAAATATGCCCTTCTTGCTGGGGAAACTCCAGCGGTAGCAGCTGCTATTCGTGAACACTACATGCCTACATCAGCCGAAGGAGAACTTCCAGAGAGCAAGGTCGGCGCAGTGCTTGCCATTGCAGATAAATTGGATACGATTTTGAGTTTCTTCTCAGTAGGCTTGATTCCATCAGGTTCTAATGACCCGTATGCCCTTCGTCGTGCGACCCAAGGTGTGGTTCGTATCTTGGATGCTTTTGGTTGGCACATTGCTATGGACGAGCTGATTGATAGCCTTTATGCTCTAACATTTGACAGCTTGACTTATGAAAATAAGGCAGAGGTTATGGACTTTATCAAGGCTCGTGTTGATAAGATGATGGGATCTACTCCAAAAGACATCAAGGAAGCCGTTCTTGCAGGTTCAAACTTTGTTGTGGCGGATATGTTGGAAGCAGCAAGTGCTCTCGTAGAAGCAAGCAAGGAAGAAGACTTTAAACCATCTGTTGAATCACTTTCTCGTGCCTTTAACTTGGCTGAGAAGGCAGAAGTAGTAGCTACAGTTGATTCAGCTCTCTTTGAAAATGAAGAAGAGAAAGCCTTGGCAGAAGCAGTAGAATCACTTGTTTTGTCAGGGACTGCAAGTCAACAATTGAAACATCTCTTTGCGCTTAGCCCTGTCATCGATGCCTTCTTTGAGAATACTATGGTTATGGCTGAAGATCAGACTGTTCGACAAAATCGTTTGGCAATCTTGTCGCAATTAACCAAGAAAGCAGCTAAACTTGCACGTTTTAACCAAATCAATACCAAATAAAATCTGTTAAACGGATTAAATCTTATCATAAAGGAGAGAAACATGGATCCTAAAAAAATTGATCGTATCAACGAACTTGCTAAAAAGAAAAAAACAGAAGGCTTGACCCCAGAAGAAAAAGTAGAACAAGCCAAACTACGTGAGGAGTACATCGAAGGTTATCGTCGCACTGTTCGTCATCACATTGAGGGAATCAAAATTGTAGACGAAGAAGGGAACGATGTTACACCAGAAAAACTACGCCAAGCCCAACGTGAAAAAGGGTTACATGGCCGTAGTCTTGATGACCCAAATTCATAATCAGTATTCTTTCTTTTAACAAGGATAGATAAAATAATACCAAAAGACTAGCAGATACAAACTGCTAGTCTTTTTTAACTAAAAAAGGAACCAAAATGGTTCCTAAAACTATCATTAGTAACTTGCACCAGCTGTAGCGTCTGCGCCACCACCGTGACCTCCAGCATCACTTGAATCAGAAGCTCCAGATGTAGCATCTGCTCCGCCATGTCCTCCAGCAGGAGCTGCAGCATTTCCACCAACTAGACGTTGACCAGTTGTTTCCAAGTACCAATCGAGCCATGGTTGGAAATTGAAGATGATTTCATTGATTCCAGCATATGAACCATCTGGATAGTACATTGCCTTGTAGTTATGTGTATTGATAACACCTTCAGGTGTTCCCGGCACAATTGTACGGACATATTCTTGATCTCCGTTACGTAGTACACCGACAACCCATTCAACGTTTTTCATTCTTTCAGGTGGTAGGGAAGCATGTACTGTTCCTAGTCGGCTACCTGCTTGAACGCGCACACGTTTACCATACATTGTATTTGGATCTTGATGGGCGTTATTATAGTACAAGAATTGGTTATTATCATCCGCATATGTCAACTCAAATGGCATTGCTTTCAAGAACATATCAATTTGGTTAACTGTCAAGATACCGTGGTCTAATTTAACGTAAGTATCTCCTGAAACAGCTCCAACAAGCTCAGCTGCTTTTTCTACCCATTCAGGATCATCAGGGTCAACACCTTGAATTGTAGTTGCGATTGGTTTTGTACAATATAAATCTTCTGGTGCGATTGGTTTTGGTTTTTTCAATTTTGAAACGACTCCCACATATTTTACAAAGTTGTCTAAACATGTTTCAAGGAAATTAACAGTTCCTTCATTTGTTATATTCCCATCAACATCAAAAGCTTCTTTGGCTTTACCAAGAAGGAATTCATTTCCTGGAAGAGTGTAGGCATTGACACCTGGAGCGTCAAGAATCTTACGAAGGTGAACTTGGGCACGAGAAGTACCTTGGTCGTAGTAAGAAGCTCCCACAATCATAACTGGTTTGTTTTCAAATGGATGAACTTCGTATGAAAGCCATTCAAGAACCGATTTTAGAGAAGCTGAGATTGTGTGGTTGTGCTCAGGAGTAGCAATAATGACACCATCAGCACGAGTAATTTTGTTATATAAATAACGTAATTGGAAACTTTCATCCCATTTTTCGTCTTGGTTAAACATTGGAACTTCATCAATTTCGAGAACTGCTAATTCAAATTTGAGTTTGAAGTGACGACGGATGAATTCCAAGAGTTTACGGTTATATGATTGATCGTAGTTTGATCCTACAAGTCCAACAAATTTCATTCTTTTTGGTCTCCTATCTTACAAATTTTCCCAGTCAAAGTCTTCAGCATCTTTGCGAAGTAGGGCTTGTGCGTTGCGCAATTTTTCTGTGATTTTTACAAAGATACGGAAGTCGTCAAAAGTGGCATCCAGTTTTTTAATAACATCAAGATCTACTAGGTCTCCACTTGGGTTAAAGGCTTGAAGAGAATGTGAAAGCAAGAATTCATCAGGAAGGACACTTGCTTTGATTTCTGGAGCATTCAAGATTTGGCGAAGTTGCATTTGAGCACGTGATGAACCGAGTGTACCGTAAGAAGCACCTGTAATCATGATTGGTTTGTTCAAGAGTGGGTAAATACCATAAGACAACCAAGCAAGAGCGCTCATCAAAACAGCTGGGATAGAGTGGTCATACTCAGGAGTACCGATAATAACGCCATCTGCCTCTTCGATTTTAGCAGCAATTTCCAATATTTCAGCAGGTACTTGCTTGTCAGCTGGTTTATTGAAGACAGGAATGTCTTTGATTTCAACAAGTTCAATTTCAGCTTTGTCAGCAAAGTGTTTTTGCATGTATTGAAGCAATTGACGGTTTGTAGAACGTTTTGAATTTGTTCCAACAATAGCAATAAGTTTTAACATGAGATTTCCTTTCTCTTTTTACATAATACGATTTTAAAACTCCATTGAAACATTTGTCTCTATAGAGTAGGAATTCCTGAAGAACAACTTAGGTGACCTTCTTTATCGATGAGGATGGCTTCGATGCCCTCCAAACTTTCGACTTGCCAGAGGATAGAAGCAGGTCTTTCTCCAAAGAGTCGAGTTGTCCAGATTTCGCCATCAACTGATTTATCAGAGATGATTGTGAGACTAGCGAGTTCTGTTTCAACAGGATATCCTGTCTGACTGTCAAAAATATGATGGTAATCTTTTCCATCGACTGTCAGGTGACGTTCATAAATGCCTGAAGTCACGACAGATTGATTGACAACAGGGATAGTCATTAAGTGATTTCCCCTCGGATTGGCTGGGTCTTGAATTCCGATTTGCCAAGGCTGATTTCCTCTTGCCTGATTTTTTCCAATGGTCAGGATATTCCCTCCCAGATTGATTAAGGCAGATGTCACTCCCTCTTCTCTAAGAAATTGTGCAACCTTATCCGCACTATAACCCTTGGCTAAACAACCAAGATCGATCTTCATTCCTTTCTGTTTTAAAAACACAGTGGAAGTAGAAGAATTTAACTCGATATCATGAGGATTGATTAGAGGCAGCACCGCTTCAATTTCTTGAGGCTGGGCGACCTTGGCATCTGAAAAACCGATGCGCCAGGTTTGAATTAGGGGACCAATGCTGATATTGAGATGGCTAGAGGGTGCTAGGCTATGCTCTAACCCAAGTGAAATCAGTTCAAACAGGTCTGGATGAACTTTGACTGGAGCAATTCCAGCTTGATGATTGATTTCCATCAACTCAGATTCTTGGCTATTGGCATTGAAGCGGTATTCTAGCTCTCTGAGTAAATCAAAGGATTTTTGGAGCAAGCTATCTGCTCGCTCATCTACTAATGAAATAGTGATAGTGGTCCCCATTAGCCGTTCAGAATGTGAACTAAGAGGCAAGCTACCAACTCCTTTCTCTTATAGAAAATAAGTTGTAATATCAAGCAATCATCTAAATTGAAGCCCTTACATTTTATTTTCATGTTATTAGAATACCATAAAGTTAGACTTTTCACAAATAAAATTTGGAAAAAGTCAAGAAATATGCTCATAAAATTCATGAGGCTTGAAAACAGGATAAATGGGGGATTATTTTTGATAAAAAATGCTGAAATAATAGTAAACCACTTGTAAACGCTAACAGTAAATGTTATACTAGTAGAGTAAATTTAAAATTGAAGGTAGGAATTTTTCTATGAGTAAAATCGTTGTAGTCGGTGCTAACCACGCTGGTACAGCATGTATCAATACCATGTTGGATAATTTTGGAAATGAGAACGAAATTGTTGTATTTGACCAAAACTCTAACATCTCTTTCCTAGGATGTGGAATGGCCCTTTGGATTGGGGAACAAATTGACGGTGCTGAAGGCTTGTTCTATTCTGATAAAGAAAAATTGGAAGCTAAAGGTGCTAAGGTTTATATGAATTCACCAGTTCTTTCAATCGACTATGATAACAAAGTAGTTACAGCGGAAGTTGAAGGAAAAGAGCACAAAGAATCATACGAAAAATTGATTTTCGCTACAGGTTCTACACCAATCTTGCCACCAATCGAAGGTGTTGAAATTGTTAAAGGAAACCGCGAATTTAAAGCAACTCTTGAAAACGTACAATTCGTGAAATTGTACCAAAATGCAGAAGAAGTCATCGAAAAACTTGCTGACAAGAGCAAGCACCTAGAGCGCATCGCTGTTGTTGGTGGTGGTTATATCGGTGTTGAACTTGCTGAAGCCTTCGAGCGTCTTGGAAAAGAAGTTATCCTTGTTGATATCGTAGATACTGTCTTGAACGGTTACTATGACAAGGACTTCACACAAATGATGGCTAAGAACTTGGAAGACCACAACATCCGCTTGGCGCTTGGTCAAACAGTAAAAGCTATCCAAGGTGATGGAAAAGTAGAACGTTTGGTAACAGACAAAGAAACATTTGATGTGGATATGGTTGTTCTTGCGGTTGGTTTCCGTCCAAATACAGCTCTTGCTGATGGTAAGATTGAACTCTTCCGCAACGGTGCCTTCCTTGTAGACAAGAAACAAGAAACATCAATTCCAGGTGTATTTGCAGTTGGTGACTGTGCGACTGTCTATGATAATGCTCGTAAAGACACTAGCTACATTGCCCTTGCTTCAAATGCTGTTCGTACTGGTATTGTTGGTGCCTACAATGCTTGTGGACATGAATTGGAAGGAATCGGTGTGCAAGGTTCAAACGGTATCTCAATCTATGGTCTTCACATGGTTTCAACTGGTTTGACTCTTGAAAAAGCGAAAGCTGCAGGTTACAATGCGACTGAAACAGGCTTTAACGATCTTCAAAAACCAGAATTCATGAAACATGATAACCATGAAGTAGCAATCAAGATTGTCTTTGATAAAGATAGTCGTGAAATTCTTGGTGCTCAAATGGTATCACGTGATTCTGCTATCAGTATGGGAATCCATATGTTCTCACTTGCTATCCAAGAGCATGTTACAATTGATAAATTGGCATTGACAGACCTCTTCTTCTTGCCACACTTCAACAAACCATACAACTACATCACAATGGCTGCCCTTACAGCTGAAAAATAAAATTTGATGAGCTATCTGGCCTTAAGTCAAGGTCAGATAGTTTTTTTAGTCAATGTGTACCCATACAATTATGATTTTTTTATCTTGTGATTCATTCTGTTCTGACTTAAAATGAAAAGGTAGCTACCAATACAAATGATGAGGATAAAACAAATGACTGAAAATAGATATGAATTAAATAAAAACTTAGCACAGATGCTCAAAGGTGGGGTTATCATGGACGTTCAGAACCCTGAACAAGCCCGTATTGCAGAGGCTGCTGGTGCGGCTGCTGTTATGGCCTTGGAGCGGATTCCAGCTGATATTCGTGCAGCTGGTGGAGTTTCCCGTATGAGTGATCCAAAGATGATTAAGGAAATCCAAGAAGCGGTTAGTATTCCAGTAATGGCCAAGGTCAGAATCGGGCATTTTGTTGAAGCTCAGATTTTAGAGGCTATTGAAATTGACTATATCGATGAGAGTGAAGTTTTATCTCCAGCTGACGACCGTTTCCATGTGGACAAGAAAGAATTCCAAGTTCCTTTTGTCTGTGGAGCTAAGGACTTGGGTGAAGCCTTGCGTCGTATCGCTGAAGGTGCTTCTATGATTCGTACAAAAGGAGAACCAGGTACAGGGGATATCGTCCAAGCTGTTCGCCATATGCGAATGATGAATCAGGAAATTCGCCGCATTCAAAATCTACGTGAGGACGAACTTTATGTTGCTGCTAAGGACTTGCAAGTCCCTGTAGAATTGGTCCAATATGTTCATGAACATGGAAAATTGCCAGTTGTAAATTTCGCTGCTGGAGGCGTTGCAACGCCAGCAGATGCTGCGTTGATGATGCAATTAGGGGCAGAGGGGGTCTTTGTCGGTTCAGGTATTTTCAAGTCAGGAGATCCTGTTAAACGAGCGAGTGCCATTGTTAAGGCTGTGACTAACTTCCGTAATCCTCAAATACTAGCCCAAATCTCTGAAGATTTAGGAGAAGCTATGGTTGGTATCAATGAAAATGAAATTCAAATTCTCATGGCTGAGCGAGGAAAATAGATGAAAATTGGAATATTGGCCTTGCAAGGTGCCTTTGCAGAACATGCAAAAGTGCTAGATCGATTAGGTGTCGAGAGTGTTGAAATCAGAAATCTAGATGATTTTCAGCAGTATCAGAATGGCTTGTCGGGTTTGATATTACCTGGTGGTGAGTCTACAACCATGGGCAAGCTCTTACGAGACCAGGACATGCTGATTCCCATTCGAGAAGCCATTCTTTCTGGATTACCAGTATTTGGAACCTGCGCGGGCTTAATTTTGCTGGCTAGGGAAATCACTTCTCAGGACGAGAGTCATCTTGGAACCATGGATATGGTGGTCGAGCGCAATGCCTATGGGCGCCAATTAGGAAGTTTCTACACGGAAGCAGAATGTAAGGGAGTCGGTCAGATTCCAATGACCTTTATCCGTGGTCCGATTATCAGTAGTGTTGGAGTGGGTGTAGAAATTCTAGCAAGAGTTGATAATCAAATCGTTGCAGCCCAAGAAAAAAATATGCTGGTAACTTCTTTTCATCCAGAATTGACTGATGATGTGCGCTTGCACCAGTATTTTATTAATATGTGTAAAGAAAAAAGTTGAGATTGAATTTCTCAACTTTTTTACATGTAATAAACAATGGCGATGTATTGGAGTGCGGACGCAGCTAGGATAAAGAGATGCCAAATCATGTGGAAATAAGGTTTTTTCTTGGCATAAAATCCAGCTCCAACTGTATAAGAAAGTCCGCCAGTTACCATGAGGCTCCAAAAGATTGGTGTTGTTTGACTGATAATGGCAGGAATGATAGCCAGAACCAACCAGCCCATAATCAGGTAAAGAGCAAGGCTGAATTTCTCATTGACCTTTTTAGCAAAGATTTTATAGAGAATACCAAAGATGGTCGTTCCCCATTGGATGGCAATAATTAGATAGCCAAACCAGTTATTCATCAAGGTTAAGACGACTGGCGTATAAGAGCCTGCGATAGCCACATAAATCATCGAATGGTCGATGATTCTCAAGACGTATTTGTGGGTTGAACCGTAGGCCATAGAGTGATAAATGGTGGATGAGAGGAACATGAGAAAGAGACTGATGACGAAAATGGAAACGCCGATAGAGGATAAAAATCCGTGTGCTTCATAACTATAGGTGGATGAAATGGGGAGTAAGATGAGCATGATGACTGCACCTACGGCATGGGTCACACTATTAGCAATCTCTTCTCCAAAACTGAGTTGTTTGCTGAGTTTAAGACTAGTGTTCACTTGATTACCTCCTCTTGAGTATGATGGATTAAGGCTAGGGTTTGATGATAGAGTTTAACGGTTTGGCAGCTGGTTTGGATAATGGGGTTAGCTGGATCAATTCCTTGGTTCATGTAGTCCACAAAAGCATCGTAGAGTTGGTCTGAACTTGCTTGAGTTTGGAGAGTATTCAGTGTCTGAGCTATTTCTTGAATCGAAAATACAGATTTGAGGGTTGTGATAGCAATCAGACGGGCAATCTGTTGGCGTTGGTATTTTTTCTTGTCAGGCTTTGTCAGATAACCATGTTTGACATAGTTATTGACCATGGATGCTGTTAGACCCTTATCTTTATCTGGAGAGACAGGGGCGCAGACCTGATTGACATAGAGCAAAACCTGGTCCAGATAGAGGTCAATGTTTGGAATTTCTGCCCATTTTGGGTAGGAAAAGGTAGTTTTCATTTTCAACTCCTTTTTATCTAGTTTTGATAACTAGATTATAAAATAACAAAAACAGAAAGTCAAGTTTTAACTGCTTGTGAAAAGGCTTAAATTATGCTATGATGGGAGAAACTAGTCAGAAATGAGGAGAAAAGATGGAGATTCGTTTAGCTTTTCCAAATGAAGTAGATGACATCATGCAAGTGATGGAGGATGCTAAAAAATGTTTAGCGGATGCTGGTAGTGACCAGTGGCAAAATGGTTATCCAAATGCTGATATTATTATTGAAGATATTATCTCAGGTCAAGCCTATGTAGCCTTGGAAGATGGAGAACTATTAGCCTATGCTGCTGTGACCAAGAGTCCAGAGGCAACCTATGAAGCCATTTATGAAGGAAAATGGCAAGCTGGAGAGTCAGAATACCTAGTCTTTCACCGTATCGCTGTGGCAGCAGATGTCCAGGGACAGGGGGTTGCTCAGACTTTCCTAGAAGGCTTGATTGAAGGATTTGATTACCTAGATTTTCGATCAGATACGCATGTTGCAAACAAGGCTATGCAACATATTTTTGAAAAACTCGGATTTAAACAGGTTGGTAAGGTTCCAGTTGATGGCGAACGCTTGGCCTATCAAAAATTGAAGAAATAATGCAAAAGAAGTACGTAAAAATGCGCTACTTTTCGCCAATAGGAACCTTGTCTTTGGTTGCCGACGAGCAATATCTGTATGGCATTTGGGTGCAGGAGCAGAAGCATTTTGAGAGGGGACTAGGAGATGAGACGATAGAAGCAGTTGTTAGTCATCCCATTTTAGACCCAGTTATTACTTGCTTAGATGCTTACTTTAAAGGAAAGTCTCAGGATTTATCCAACTTGCCCTTGGCTCCAATCGGAACAGATTTTGAAAAGCGAGTTTGGTCCTATTTACAGGAAATTCCTTATGGTCAGACAGTGACCTATGGTCAAATAGCCCAAGATTTGCAAGTGGCTTCTGCTCAAGCAATTGGTGGAGCGGTGGGACGCAATCCTTGGTCTATCCTAGTACCTTGTCACCGTGTGCTGGGAGCAGGCAAGCGTCTGACAGGTTATGCTGCAGGAGTGGAAAAGAAAGCCTGGCTCTTGGAGCATGAAGACGCAGATTTTAAAGATAGAAACAATAGAAAGTGAAACACATGTTAGAATTTATCGAATACCCAAAATGTTCAACTTGTAAAAAAGCAAAACAAGAATTAAACCAACTCGGTGTGGACTATAAAGCCGTTCATATCGTCGAAGAAACACCTAGCCAAGAAGTCATTTTAAACTGGCTAGAAACCTCAGGGTTCGAGTTGAAGCAATTTTTTAACACCAGTGGGATCAAATATCGTGAATTAGGGCTGAAAGATAAGGTAGGAAGTCTGTCAAACCAAGAAGCGGCTGAGTTACTAGCAAGTGACGGTATGTTGTTAAAACGGCCCATTTTAGTAGAAAATGGAACTGTTAAGCAAATTGGTTATCGAAAACCTTATGAAGAATTGGGATTGAAATAGTTTTTACTTATCTCTTTGATAGATAAAATATATAACCTCCCTGTTTCAAAGTATGATAAACTAGTAGGTAGACAAAGTCTGTATCTGACCGTAGCAAATAATTTCATTGACGGCAGAAGTATGGTAGAATGAATCATTATCAGGAGAGGATGTTTTTATGAATGTTACAACGATTTTAGCATCAGATTGGTACCAAAACTTGATGCAATTGATTCCGGATGGCAAGCTGTTTAGCCTGCGTTCGGTCTTTGATGGAATCCCGAGAATTGTCCAACAACTTCCAACAACGATTATGTTGACAATTGGTGGTGCCTTTTTTGGCTTGGTTTTGGCGCTTCTTTTTGCCATTGTGAAGATCAATCGTGTTAAGATTTTATATCCCTTGCAGGCCTTCTTTGTTAGTTTCTTAAAAGGGACACCGATTTTAGTGCAACTAATGTTGACCTACTACGGAATTCCTTTGGCTTTGAAAGCCCTCAATCAGCAATGGGGCACTGGTCTCAATATCAATGCGATTCCAGCTGCTGCTTTTGCGATTGTCGCCTTTGCCTTTAATGAGGCAGCTTATGCTAGTGAAACCATTCGTGCAGCCATTCTCTCAGTTAATCCTGGTGAGATTGAGGCGGCACGCAGTCTGGGCATGACCCGAGCACAAGTTTATCGTCGAGTGATTATTCCAAATGCAGCAGTTGTGGCGACTCCAACCTTAATCAATTCCCTAATCGGCTTGACCAAGGGAACTTCCCTAGCCTTCAGTGCGGGCGTTGTGGAAGTCTTTGCCCAAGCTCAGATTTTGGGTGGAGCTGATTACCGCTATTTTGAACGCTTTATCTCCGTTGCCCTTGTTTATTG
The DNA here is from genome assembly GCF_013277125.1 of Streptococcus sp. 4094. Lineage (NCBI taxonomy): Bacteria > Bacillati > Bacillota > Bacilli > Lactobacillales > Streptococcaceae > Streptococcus > Streptococcus sp. 4094. The sequence continues at coordinate 20,586 of NZ_VMMI01000018.1, forward strand.
GGTAGTCAATATCGGAATTGAAAGCCTCGGTCGTTTCATCGAGAGAAAAATGGCTATTTCTGCACCTGATACAGTGCAAACAGATGTGAAAGGAGACCTTCGTTAATGATTAAGATTTCGAATTTAAGCAAATCCTTTTCAGGACAGACTGTCTTGGATCATCTGGACTTGGATATTCAAAAAGGGGAAGTTGTAGCCTTGATTGGTTCTTCAGGAGCTGGAAAATCAACCTTTCTTCGCAGTCTCAATTATCTTGAAACACCTGACAGTGGCTCGATTCAGATTGATGATTTCTCTGTTGATTTTTCTAAGATCACTCAAGAAGAAATCCTTGCCCTACGCCGTAAGCTGTCTATGGTTTTCCAACAGTTTAATTTGTTTGAACGCCGCACGGCACTTGATAATGTGAAAGAAGGCTTGCTTGTTGTCAAGAAATTATCTGACCAAGAAGCAACCAAGATTGCCAAGGAAGAGTTGGCTAAGGTTGGGCTTTCTGACCGTGAAAACCATTACCCTCGCCATTTATCAGGTGGACAGAAGCAACGGGTTGCCCTAGCACGTGCTCTTGCCATGAAACCAGATGTCTTGCTCTTAGACGAACCAACTTCAGCCCTTGACCCAGAATTGGTCGGTGAAGTAGAAAAGTCTATTGCAGATGCTGCTAAGTCAGGTCAGACCATGATTTTGGTCAGTCATGACATGTCCTTTGTAGCCCAAGTGGCTGATAAGATTCTCTTCTTAGATAAGGGGAAAATCATCGAGTCTGGAACACCGGATGAGATTATCCACCATCCTAAAGAAGAGCGGACAAAAGAATTCTTCGCTAGTTACAAACGGACTTATATTTGATATAATAGATAAAGGAAAACTCAGTTAGCTGGACTAGCTGAGTTTACTCTTTAAAAAAGAAAGAAATGAGAGAAATCATGCTACTGCAACTATTTTCTTTATATTTCGAGAGTTTGATCTTGACCACCATCCTCGTCCTGATTTTTTTAGGGATTTGGATTGGACTGAGAGCCATGTCGGGAGTTGATAAGACAGCCAAGGCTCGCCAAGCCCATCTCTATGATATGATTATGATTGGAGTCTTGGTTGTTCCAGTATTATCCTTTGCGGTTATGAGTTTAATTCTTGTTTTCAAGGCATAATCCTTGCTTGATTGACAAGAAAGAGTTAGAATAAAGATAGTTACAACAAGAAAGAAGGAATCTATATGTACGATACTATTATTATCGGTGCTGGACCTGCAGGGGTGACTGCAGCCTTGTATGCTGCTCGAAGCAATTTGAAAGTAGCCTTGATTGAAGGTGGTCTGCCAGGCGGTCAGATGAATAATACATCTGATATCGAAAATTACCCAGGATATGCTAATATTAGTGGGCCTGAATTGGCTGAAAAGATGTTTGAACCGCTTGAAAATCTTGGTGTTGAGCACATTTATGCTTATGTTGAAAATGTCCAAGATCATGGTGATTTTAAGAAAGTGATGACCGATGACCAAACATATGAAACTCGTACAGTTATCGTAGCAACTGGTTCTAAACACCGTCCTTTGGGAGTACCTGGAGAAGAAGAACTAAACAGTCGTGGTGTTTCATACTGTGCCGTGTGTGATGGTGCCTTCTTCCGTGACCAAGATTTGTTGGTAGTTGGTGGCGGAGATTCAGCTGTCGAAGAAGCCCTCTTCTTGACTCGTTTTGCTAAGACTGTTACCATTGTTCACCGTCGTGACCAACTTCGTGCCCAAAAGGTTTTACAAGACCGCGCCTTTGCGAATGAGAAAATCAGCTTTATCTGGGATTCTGTAGTCAAGGAAATCAAGGGTGAAAACCGAGTAGAATCTGTCGTATTTGAAAATGTGAAAACAGGTCAAGTGACAGAGCAAGCCTTTGGTGGTGTCTTTATCTATGTTGGTTTGGACCCTGTTAGCGATTTTGTTAAAGAATTGAATATTCAAGACAAGGCTGGATGGATTGTGACAGATAATCACATGAAAACTGCAGTTGATGGTATTTTTGCGGTTGGAGATGTTCGCTTGAAAGACCTTCGCCAAGTTACAACAGCAGTTGGAGATGGAGCTATCGCTGGTCAAGAAGCCTATAAATTTATCACAGAACATAGTTAATCATAAAAAAGTTTCCAATCAGATGACTGGAAACTTTTTTATAGTCTATTTCGAAAAACTTCGTACATAAGAATGGCTGCAGCAACACTGGCATTGAGACTTTGAACATGTCCATTCATAGGAATGGTAATCATTTCATCGACCTGTTTTTTGATGTTGCTAGAAATGCCTTTTCCTTCATTTCCAATGATGAGGGCGATTTTTCCTTTTGTATTCCACTTGTGGCAAGGAGTACCGTTCATATCCGTTCCAAAGGTCCAGAAGCCTTCATCCTTGAGTTTGTCTAAGGTTTGACTGAGATTGGTTACTCGGGCGATTGGAACATGCTCAATAGCACCTGTGGCCGTTTTGGCAACGACAGGAGTAACGCCGACAGCACGGTGCTTGGGAATGATGACCCCTGAAACATTGGTCGCATCAGCGGTTCTTAAGATGGAGCCTAAGTTGTGAGGATCAGTTAACCCGTCCAGAATCAATAGCAAAGGATTTTCTTCTTGACGCGTTTGGGCAAGAATGTAATCTAGCTCGCTATAGGCAAATTCAGACACTCGTAGAACAAAACCTTGGTGAACAGCACCTTCAGTCATCTCAGAGAGGGATTTTTTTGAAGTCCAAGAAATGGACACCTTCTTTTCTGTAGCCAGTTCTTTGACTTTCTCAACATTCTTACCTCGGAGATCTTCTTGGAGGTAAAGTTTGTTTCCTGTGTTTGCAAGGAGGGCTTCGGTAACGGCGTGGACGCCATAGACAATATCATTTGTTTTCATGCCTCTATTATAACACAAAACCCCGTCTTGCAACGGGATTTTCTTTATTCCAGAATCAGTAAACCATCTTTAACTGCAAATGGGTCTTTTTCATTGATGCGATCGTAAAACATGATTCCGTTAATGTGGTCAATTTCATGCTGAACAACGATGGAGTTGTAGCCTTTGAGTTTGATGCGGTGTTTTTCGCCATCTTTGTCAAAGTAGTCAACAGTGACGCGAGCATGACGCACCACATAGCCAGGCACGTTGCGGTCAACAGATAGGCAACCTTCTCCTTCGCCAAGAGCAGCGTCTTGAACCGAGTGAGAGACGATTTTTGGATTGTACATAATAGCTTGCAAGTCGTAGGCTTCCTCTGGAGTTTCGCCTTCTTCAACAATATTAGGTACCAAAACAGCGATAATGCGTTTTGAGATATCCAACTGAGGAGCAGCCAGTCCAACCCCACCGCGGAGCCCCATTTTTTCAGCCATGACGGGATCTTGGGAATGTTTGAGGAATTGCATCATCTTTTCGCCAAGGATGATTTCTTGGTCAGACAAGGGAAAAGTGACTTCCTCAGCAACCGCGCGTAGAGTTGGGTTCCCTTCGCGGATAATATCGTTCATATCAATTAAGTGAGCAGCTTTTGTAATACGTTCTATAGCAGACATTTTCTCTCCTTTCATTACCTCTACATGATAACACAAAATGACAAGGATTGAAAGCATTATATCCTTTAGGATTTATAGAAAATAGATAGCGAAAAATAGATAGGAAGTTCAATTCAATTGTGAAAGAATTACTTATCTGTGATATAATAAAAAGAAAAGGCTTGCATAAGAAAGTAGGGAGAATGAAGATGCAAAGAAGACAAGATAGAAATCAGGGTGGTTTAGCTTTTCGTTTTATGAAGGGCCTGGTAAACTTTTTTAGGAGTTATCGCAAGTGGAGCAATAAAGGATTTGTGGCGGTACTCTTGCTAGCAGTTGCTTTATCAATGGGCTTGGTCTTGTTGTTTGAAAGTTTCCAAGGCATGCCTCTGACCAGTCAAAAACGAGATACTATTTCTCAAGAGGGGACTAAGCAAAAGTCTCAGGAGCAGGAAGAGGAAAAAACTGCCAGAATTATGGCCCACGGGGATTTGCTCTACCACGATGGACTTTTCTTTTCAGCTAAAAAAGAAGACGGTACCTATGACTTTCATGAGAATTTTGAGTATGTGACACCTTGGCTTAAGCAAGCAGATTTAGCTATTGGTGACTTTGAAGGAACCATTAATAAGGATCATTATTTAGCAGGCTATCCTCTCTTTAATGCTCCTGCTGAAGTTATGGATGCCATTAAGGATGCAGGTTATCATGTGCTGGATTTAGCTCATAATCACATTTTGGATTCGCAAATTGAGGGAGTTATTTCAACGGCCGATATTATTGAGAAAGCTGGAATCACTCCAATCGGAGTTTATACGCATGAACCACGTGATCAGGCTCCGCTGGTCATTAAGGAAGTGAATGGTATCAAGATTGCACTGTTAGCCTATTCCTATGGATTCAATGGAATTGAACAGTATATTTCTCAGGAAGACTATAATCGTTATCTTTCAGATTTAAACGAAGATAAGATGAAGGCTGAAATTGAACGGGCGGAAAAGGAAGCAGATATCACCATTATCATGCCTCAGATGGGTGTTGAGTATCGATTGGAACCAACTGAAGAACAAAAAGCTCTTTATCACAAGATGATTGATTGGGGGGCGGATATCATCTTTGGAGGGCATCCTCACGTTGTGGAACCATCTGAAACGGTTGAAAAAGATGGAGACAAGAAACTCATTATCTATTCAATGGGGAACTTCATTTCCAATCAACGGATTGAATCTATGGGAGATGAAGAAAATGCTAAGTGGACTGAACGTGGTGTTCTTATGGACGTGACCATTAAGAAGAAGGATAGAAAAACAACTATCGGAACAGCTAAAGCTCATCCTACTTGGGTCAATCGAACACCAAAGGGAACCTTTTCACCAGAAGGCTATCCTTTATATCATTACCAAACCTATATCTTAGAAGATTTTATCGAGGGTGGTAGTCATCGTGACCAGTTAGACGAAGCGACTAAGGAACGAATTGATACAGCCTACAAAGAAATGAACGAACATGTGGGATTGAAGTGGGATTAGCTTGAATCCAGAGGAAAGTAAATGATGATTAAAGTAATTGCGACAGATATGGATGGAACCTTGCTGGATGCTAGAGGCCAGCTGGATCTCCCACGATTGGAAAAGATTTTAGATCAGTTGGATAAAAGGGGCATTCGTTTTGTTATCGCGACGGGCAATGAAATTCACCGCATGAGGCAACTACTGGAGAACTTGGTCAATAGAGTGGTTCTGGTTGTTGCCAACGGTGCTCGTATTTTTGAAAACAATGAACTGATTCAGGCTCAGACTTGGGATGATGCCATTGTTGATAAGGCTTTGGCTCATTTCAAGGGTCGAGCGTGTCAGAACCAGTTTGTTGTAACGGGGATGAAGGGTGGTTTCGTCAAAGAAGGTACGATTTTTACAGACCTTGAAAGTTTTATGACTCCAGAAATGATTGAAAAATTCTACCAACGGATGCAGTTTGTGGATGAATTAACCTCTGACCTCTTTGGTGGTGTGCTCAAGATGAGTATGGTTGTTGGTGAGGAACGTTTGAGTTCGGTCTTGGAAGAAATCAATGACCTCTTTGATGGCCGTGTTCGGGCTGTATCCAGTGGCTATGGTTGCATTGATATCCTCCAAGCTGGAATTCATAAAGCATGGGGCTTGGAAGAATTACTCAAGCGCTGGAACTTGACCTCCCAACAAATCATGGCTTTTGGTGACAGTGAAAATGATGTTGAAATGCTTGAAATGGCTGGAATTGCCTATGCGATGGAAAATGCTGATGAGAAAGCCAAAGCTGTGGCGACTGCTCTAGCGCCAGCCAATAGCCAAGGAGGAGTTTATCAAGTATTGGAAAACTGGTTAGAAAAAGGAGAATGAAGTGGCAGTACAGTTATTAGAAAATTGGCTCCTAAAGGAACAAGAAAAAATCCAAACCAAGTATCGTCACCTAAATCAGGTTTCTGTTGTAGAGCCAGACATTCTTTTTATTGGGGATTCCATTGTCGAGTATTATCCTCTGCAGGAACTATTTGGGACTGCAAAGACGATTGTCAATCGAGGTATTCGAGGTTATCAGACAGAGCTGTTACTTGAGAACCTCGATGCGCATCTGTACGGTGGAGCAGTAGATAAAATTGTCCTTCTGATTGGGACGAACGATATTGGAAAAGATATGCCTTTGAATGAGGCTCTCAATAATCTCGAAGTGTTCATTCAATCCATTGCTCGCGATTATCCACTGGCAGAGATAAAATTGCTTTCCATTTTGCCAGTCAATGAGGGAGAGGAGTACAAGCAGACAGTCTATATCCGCACGAATGAAAAAATTCAGAAATGGAATCAAGCCTATCAAGAGCTTGCTTCTACCTATATGCAGGTAGAATTTGTGCCAGTTTTTGATAGTTTGACAGATCAGGTAGGCCAACTCAAAAAAGACTATACTACTGATGGGCTGCACCTCAGTGTTGCCGGTTATCAGGTTTTGACCAAAGCCTTGAAAGACTATCTTTACTAAATAGCTAAATAATGTTAAATTTGAGCATAATATCTTGTAAAAAATTCTAAAATCCTTTAAAATAAAAAGTGACGGAGGAATTTATGAATGTAAATCAGATTGTACGGATTATTCCTACTTTAAAAGTTAATAATAGAAAATTAAATGAAACATTTTATATTGAAACCCTTGGTATGAAGGTCTTGTTAGAGGAGTCAGCCTTTCTGTCACTAGGTGATCAAACAGGTCTTGAGAAGCTGGTTTTGGAAGAAGCTCCCAGTATGCGTACTCGTAAGGTAGAGGGAAGAAAAAAACTGGCCAGATTGATTATCAAGGTGGAAAATCCCATGGAAATCGAAGGACTCTTATCTAAGACAGATTCGATTCATCGATTATATAAGGGGCAAAATGGCTACGCTTTTGAAATTTTTTCACCAGAAGATGATTTGATTTTGATTCATGCGGAAGATGACAGAGCAAGTCTAGTAGAAGTAGGAGAAAAGCCAGAATTTCAAACAGATCTGGAGTCAATTTCTTTAAGTAAATTTGAAATTTCTATGGAATTACACCTCCCAACGGATGTAGATAGTTTCTTGGAACTATCTGAGATTGTGCCATCACTTGATTTTATACCAGCTCAGGGGCAAGATTTGACTGTGGATAATACGGTTACTTGGGACTTATCTATGCTCAAGTTCTTGGTCAATGAACTAGATATAGCAAGTCTTCGCCAGAAGTTTGAGTCTACCGAATATTTTATTCCTAAGTCTGAAAAATTCTTCCTTGGTAAAGATCGAAATAATGTTGAATTGTGGTTTGAAGAAGTATGAAGTGGACCAAGATTATTAAGAAAATAGAAGAACAAATCGAGGCAGGGATCTATCCCGGAGCCTCTTTTGCGTATTTTAAGGACCATCAATGGACAGAGTTCTATTTAGGCCAGAGTGACCCAGAGCATGGCTTGCAGACAGAGGCAGGACTCGTTTATGACCTAGCTAGTGTCAGCAAGGTTGTTGGGGTAGGTACTGTTTTCACCTTCTTGTGGGAAAGAGGTCAATTAGATATTGACAGACCAGTAACCGATTTTTTACCTGAAAGTGATTATCCAGATATTACTATTCGTCAGCTCTTAACTCACGCTACAGACCTTGATCCGTTTATTCCCAATCGTGATCTTTTAACAGATTCAGAATTAAAGGAAGCGATGTTTCATCTCAATAGACGAAATCAGCCAGCCTTTCTTTATTCGGATGTCCATTTTTTGCTGTTGGGTTTTATTTTGGAAAGAATCTTTAATCAAGACTTGGATGTGATTTTGCAGGAGCAAGTTTTTAATCCTTGGGGAATGAAGGAAACCAAGTTTAGTCCTGTTGGGCTTGCTGTTCCAACAGTCAGAGGTGTAGAGTCTGGCGTGGTACATGATCCCAAGGCTCGTCTCCTGGGCAGACATGCAGGTAGTGCTGGTTTATTTTCGACTGTAAAGGATTTACAAATCTTTTTAGAACACTATTTAGCAGATGATTTTGCAAGAGATTTGAGTCAAAATTTTTCTCCTTTGGTTGACAAGGAACGTTCTTTAGCATGGAATTTGGAAGGAGATTGGCTAGACCATACGGGATATACAGGTACCTTTATCATGTGGAATCGTCAGAAGCAAGAAGCGGCTATTTTCCTATCGAATCGTACCTATGAAAAGGATGAGAGAACTCAGTGGATTGTAGACCGTAATCAAGTGATGGACTTGATTCGCAAAGAAGAGTAAGGAGAGACATGTCAAATAGTTTAAAAGGGACTTTACTAACAGTTGTGGCTGGTATTGCTTGGGGCTTGTCAGGAACGAGTGGCCAATACCTGATGGCACACGGAATTTCGTCTCTGGTTTTGACCAACTTGCGTCTTTTAATCGCTGGTGGAATTCTCATGCTCTTGGCTTATGCTACTGCAAAGGATAAAATGCTGGCCTTTTTAAAGGATAGAAAGAGTTTGCTGTCTCTTCTCATTTTTGCTCTAATTGGTCTCTTCCTCAACCAATTCGCCTATCTAACTGCTATTCAGGAAACCAATGCAGGAACTGCGACGGTGCTTCAGTACGTTTGTCCTGTCGGGATTTTGATTTATAGCTGTATCAAGGATAAGGTGGCGCCGACACTGGGAGAGATTGTTTCCATCATATTAGCCATTGGAGGGACCTTCCTGATCGCAACACATGGGCAGTTGGACCAGTTATCTATGACACCTGCAGGTCTGTTCTGGGGGCTCTTTTCTGCTCTGACTTACGCCCTTTATATTATTTTACCCATAGCCTTGATTAAGAAGTGGGGGAGCAGTTTGGTCATCGGTGTGGGAATGGTCATAGCAGGTTTGGTCGCCCTTCCTTTTACAGGAGTTCTACAGACCAATATCCCGACTAGTCTTGATTTTCTCCTTGCTTTTGCAGGTATTATCCTTATCGGGACTGTTTTTGCCTATACAGCCTTCTTAAAGGGAGCCAGTCTGATTGGACCGGTTAAGTCAAGCTTGTTTGCTTCAATTGAGCCAATATCTGCGGTTTTCTTTGCCTTCTTAATTATGAATGAACAATTTTATCCCATTGATTTTCTTGGCATGGCAATGATATTGTTTGCTGTAACTTTGATTTCGTTGAAAGATTTACTCTTAGAGAAATAAAAAGACTCTTTGTCCGTGACAGAGAGTTTTTGCCTAGTATTTTATACTCAATGAAA
>NZ_VMMI01000019.1:0-52720 GCF_013277125.1 Streptococcus sp. 4094
GAAACTTCAGAAGCAGGAAATTTGGAAGCTTTAGATTCGCATAAAGAGAATAAACTTTCGGAAATTAAGGGTAGTTCCTTATCAGCTGAAGATAAGAAAGCTGCTATAGAAAAAGTAAATAAATTTACCGAAAAAGCAATAAAAGAGTTAGAGAAAGCAAGTAGTTCTGAAGAACAAGCGAAAGTTGTCGATAAATATGAAGAAGATTTAAGAACTATTGATGTACCAAATGTTGAATATCCAAAAACTGATTTTAACAGACCTGTTGAAAGTCATACTGGAGGTACAACTATAGATGCAAACAGTACAGTTCCTAATAGCGCACTAACTTCTAGCAATCCATCTTCTCAGCCATCTTCATCACAAACACAACCTGCGGCAACGTCAGACAGTTCTGCAACTAGTAACTCAGGTTTCCGAAGTGCAGGAACTTACCAACCTCGAGTAACTCGTCGTCGTAGAAGTATTGAGGAACCGCAAAACACAGTCTCTATTTATTATAATTTTGATGGTATGAAAGATATTCCAGGATTCTTCGGTGACCCTGGTGAAAAAAATGATATTGAGATTCCAAAAGATGTTTCTAGGGAAAAAGTCAAATCACTGATTAAAGAAAAAATAGATGCCAAAAAATCAGAATTAGCTAAAAGAGGATATCAATTTTCAGAAGATGTATTCGTTGAGTATAATCATCAAGACGCAACTCATTATGACTACGTAGTCACATTCACTAAGGAAACTACAGGAACCACAGGTTTCAGAATGGCTCCAGCAGTTCAACCACGCGCTAGCAGAAATCGTAGAAGTATAGAACAGCCAGCTCCTCAAAAGGTCAAAGTCAATGTTTTTTATAACTTTGATCAAATGAAGGATATTGCAGGTTTCTTAGGAGATATCAATGGAACTCCTCTTGAAGTCGCAGCTGGTTCAACAGATGATGAAGTAAAAGCAGCAGTCAAGAACCAAGTTGATGCCAAGAAAGAGGAATTACGTAAACGTGGTTATACTGTTAAAGAAGACTATCTCTATAAAAACAATGGGAAAGATTATAATTACGTTGTAACATTTTCAAAAGCAGCTAAATAAATTTCATTCTATAGAGAGTGAAATGTGAGCAGAGAGAGCGATAGGCTCTCTTTGTTTTATCTAGTGGTCAGTTGCTTACATACAAAATGCCAGCAAGAAACTATAATAGAAAATAGAGTAGGTATTTATTCTAAGAAAAATAAAAAATAGAGAGCAGTTAAAGTATGAAAATTTTAATTGTAGAAGATGAAGAGATGATCCGTGAGGGGATCAGTGACTATTTGACGGATTGTGGTTATGAAACCATTGAGGCAGCAGATGGTCAGGAAGCCTTGGAGCAATTTTCTAGCTATGAGGTAGCCTTGGTTTTACTGGATATCCAGATGCCCAAGCTCAATGGTCTGGAAGTCCTAGCTGAGATTCGCAAAACCAGTCAGGTGCCTGTATTGATGCTGACAGCCTTTCAGGATGAAGAATACAAGATGAGTGCCTTTGCCTCTCTGGCAGATGGCTATCTGGAAAAACCTTTTTCCCTCTCCCTCTTAAAAGTAAGGGTGGACGCGATTTTCAAGCGCTATTATGATACGGGACGAATCTTCTCCTATAAGGATACCAAGGTGGACTTTGAGAGCTACAGTGCAAGCCTAGCAGGTCAAGAAGTGGCTCTCAATGCTAAAGAGTTGGAAATTCTGGACTATCTGGTTAAAAATGAAGGAAGGGCCTTGACCCGATCTCAGATAATCGATGCCGTTTGGAAAGCGACAGATGAGGTTCCCTTTGACCGTGTCATTGATGTTTATATCAAGGAACTGCGGAAAAAGCTAGACTTGGATTGTATCCACACTGTGCGCAATGTTGGTTATAAATTGGAGCGAAAATGAAACGAACAGGTTTATTTAAAAAGATATTTATCTATACCTTCTCGATTTTTAGTGTTCTGGTTATTTGTCTTCATTTGGCTATTTATTTTCTTTTTCCCTCGACTTATCTGACCCATCGTCAGGAAACTATTGGTCAGAAAGCGACAGCAATTGCCCAGTCCCTAGAAGGGAAAGATAGGCAGAATATCGAGCAAGTCTTAGACTTGTATTCTCAGACCAGTGAGATCAAGGGAGCTGTCAAGGGAGAAATGACCGAGGATAAGTTAGAGGTCAAGGACAGTCTTCCTCTGGATACAGATCGCCAGACAACCTCTCTCTTTATTGAGGAGCGTGAGGTGAAAACGCAGGACGGTGGCACCATGACCCTGCAATTTTTAGCTTCCATGGACTTGCAAAAGGAAGCAGAGCAGATCAGTCTCCAATTTCTTCCCTATACCTTGCTGGCATCCTTTCTGATTTCCCTCTTGGTGGCCTATATCTATGCTCGGACTATCGTTGCCCCGATCTTGGAAATCAAGCGGGTGACTCGTAGAATGATGGAACTGGATTCCCAAGTGCGATTGCGCGTGGATTCCAAGGATGAGATCGGTGATCTCAAGGAACAAATCAATAGCCTCTACCAGCATCTTTTGACTGTCATTGCGGACTTGCATGACAAGAATGAAGCCATTCTCCAGCTGGAAAAGATGAAGGTTGAATTCCTACGAGGAGCTTCTCATGAATTGAAAACACCGCTGGCTAGTTTGAAAATCCTAATCGAAAACATGAAAGAAAATGTCGGCCGTTATAAGGATCGAGACCACTATCTGGGAGTTGCTTTGGAGATTGTGGATGAGCTTAATCATCACGTTCTCCAGATACTTTCTCTCTCGTCTGTGCAGGAGTTGCGAGATGATAGGGAAAAAATTGATCTACTCCAGATGACGCAAAGTCTGGTTAAGGATTATGCCTTGCTAGCCAAGGAAAGAGAGCTTCAGATAGACAATAGTTTGACCCATCAGCAAGCTTATCTAAATCCATCAGTTATGAAGTTAATCCTGTCTAATCTTATCAGCAATGCCATCAAGCACTCTGTTCCAGGTGGCTTGGTTCGCATTGGCGAAAGAGAAGGGGAGTTCTTTATCGAAAATAGCTGTAGTCCTGAAGAACAAGAAAAACTGGCCCAGTCTTTTTCCGACAATGCTAGTCGCAAGGCCAAGGGTTCGGGGATGGGGCTCTTTGTTGTCAAAAGTTTATTAGAACATGAAAAATTACCTTATCGTTTTGAAATGCAAGAGAATCGTTTAACCTTCTTTATAGCTTTTCCAAAAGTCGCCCAAGACTAGGGAGAGAAAGGGGTTACATAGATGAAGCTAGAAGAAATTCAATCGAAACTGCGGGAAAAACTAGATTTTTTTGTCAAAAAGTGATAAAATGAACAATGTAAATGGGATGACCCATAAAAATATACAGGAGGCCTGATAAAATGGCAATCGTTTCAGCAGAAAAATTTGTCCAAGCAGCTCGTGACAACGGTTATGCAGTTGGTGGATTTAACACAAACAACCTTGAGTGGACTCAAGCTATCTTGCGTGCAGCAGAAGCTAAAAAAGCTCCAGTTTTGATCCAAACTTCAATGGGTGCTGCTAAATACATGGGTGGTTATAAAGTTGCTCGCAACTTGATCGCTAACCTTGTTGAATCAATGGGTATCACTGTACCAGTAGCTATCCACCTTGACCACGGTCACTACGAAGATGCACTTGAGTGTATCGAAGTTGGTTACACTTCAATCATGTTTGACGGTTCACACCTTCCAGTTGAAGAAAACCTTAAATTGGCTAAAGAAGTTGTTGAAAAGGCACACGCTAAAGGTATCTCAGTAGAAGCTGAAGTTGGTACTATCGGTGGTGAAGAAGACGGAATCATCGGTAAAGGTGAATTGGCTCCAATCGAAGATGCTAAAGCAATGGTTGAAACTGGTATCGACTTCTTGGCAGCTGGTATCGGTAACATCCACGGTCCTTACCCAGCAAACTGGGAAGGTCTTGACCTTGACCACTTGCAAAAATTGACAGAAGCTCTTCCAGGATTCCCAATCGTATTGCACGGTGGTTCAGGTATTCCTGATGAGCAAATCCAAGCAGCTATCAAACTTGGTGTTGCGAAAGTTAACGTTAACACAGAATGCCAAATCGCATTCGCTAACGCAACTCGTAAATTTGCTCGTGACTACGAAGCAAACGAAGCAGAATACGACAAGAAAAAACTCTTCGACCCACGTAAATTCTTGGCTGACGGTGTAAAAGCTATCCAAGCATCAGTTGAAGAACGTATCGACGTATTCGGTTCAGAAGGTAAAGCATAATCTAGCTGAATAATACAGATGAAACCTGCCCATTGGGTGGGTTTTTTGATTTCAAGCTACTCGTTTTAGTATAGTAAACTGAAACTAGACTAGCACAATGCTGCTTCTATAGCATTTTGAAACTGGAATAGGACGCCATGACTGCTAAAAGATTTCTATAAATTCATTTGATTTTCCTAATCAATTTGTTCGTATCCTATTTCATTCCACTATAAAACATTCTTATCAATTGATTTGAATGCCAAAATTGCATCGCTCCGGTCTTATTTCATTTGGCTATAAAAAACTCTCCTAGAATTCTCAGGGGAGTATGAGTGGTTATTTGAACTTAAATCCTTCGTAAATAAGCTCTGTTTTTGGATTTTGTTTCTTAATCTGTTTGGCAAGTGACCTCATCATAGAAAGAGGACCACACATATAGATGCTTGCATGTTCGGGCACTTCTTCTTGATCAAAATTAAGATAGCCGTCTTTCCTACTGTCTACTAGATGGAGTTCAAAATTAGGATTTTTCTGAGCATAGTCACGGAGCAAATCTAGATAAACTGCATTTTCCTCTCCACGGAAGCTATAGTAGAAGTGAACCTGTTTATCTAAAATAGGATGTTCACGGATGTAAGAGATGAAGGGGGTGATCCCGATGCCTCCAGCAATCCAAACCTGATTTTCTCGTCCTTCTTCTATAATCATGTGTCCGTAAGCTCTGTCTACGCTTACTTTGCTGCCGACTTGAAGATTATCATAGATATTCTTGGTATGGTCGCCTGAATTTTTGACAGTAAAGTAAAGAGTTTGGCCATGACCTCCTGAGATAGAAAAGGGATGCGGAGCACTTTCAAAGCCTTCTTGGAAAATCTTTAGAAAGGCAAATTGTCCTGATTGATAGTTGAAAGGTCTGCTAAGATGGATTTGAATTTCTCTAGTATCGTGATTTAAGCGTTTGAGATTGGTGATTTTCCCTAGATAGGGGAAGGAAATCTTTTGATAAAGGAAGATGATGTAAAAACCAGCCAGTAAGCCTAAAAGGGCATAGCTACCAACAAGAAAACTTAGAAGATTAAATGTGAGGAGGCGATTGCCCATTATCATGTAGACATGAAAGAGTCCAAAAATATAAGCTAGGTAAACCATGCGGTGGATCCATCGCCAAGCTTCGTATTGGATGTATTTGCCTAAATAGGCGACAAGGATGATGCTGGCAAAGATATAGATAGCAAGATTGCCAAACTGAGCAGCTAAGCGAGTGCCCCACAAGCCGCCCATACTAAAGTTATGAAAGATGAGTAGGATGATGGAGAGAAAGGCTGTGAATTTGTGGACAGTATAGACCTTCTCCAAACCGTGAAACCAGCTTTCTAGTAGGGGGAGACGAGTGGCTAGGATAAAAGTCAGAGATAGGCTTGTTAAAGCTAGTCCTGGAATCATGAATTGGGGAGAAGTGTTCATCCAAGTCAACATAGTCAAGATAAAACTAGCTATGATAAAGAGTAGTCCTTTGAGTGCTTTCATAGAAAATTCCATTTCATTTAGATTTGATTTGTTGTAAATAAATTTGTTACATTTTATCATAGAAAAAGTATGGTGTCAAATTGAGGTCTATAAATATCTACTCTCATCAAAAAAACTCTCCAATTGAACTGGAGAGTGGCTGTTTATACTCAATGAAAATNNCATATATACGGCAAGGTGAAGCTGACGTGGTTTGAAGAGATTTTCGAAGAGTATTATTCTGCAGCTTGTTGCCAGCGTTTTGCTAGCATATGAGACAGACTAGAGATTGCTAGGTTAAAGCTGAAGTAGATGAGGGCAATCAGGATATACAGACTGAAGACTTGCTCTGGTTCGAAATAACGGCCCATGAGAATTTGGCTAGCTCCAAAGAGCTCTTGCAGGGCGATGACAGAGTAGAGGAGACTGGTATCCTTAATCACGGTTACAAACTGAGAAATGATGGCTGGCAACATTTTGCGAATAGCTTGTGGGAGAATGATGTGGTAGAGGATTTGTGCAGAAGTAAATCCTTGTGACATTCCTGCTTCGTACTGCCCCTTGTCCACGGCATTGAGACCGCCTCGGATAATCTCAGCCAGGGCCGCTGATGTAAAGAGAGTAAAGGCTGTAATACCTGCTGGAGTGGATTTCATCTTGAAAACTAAAAAGATAGTGAAAATCCAGAGGAGGTTGGGAACGTTACGCACAAACTCGATATAAATGCTGGAGATAATGCGTAAGACAGGATTTTTCCCATTCCTCATGACGGCTAGCACCGTTCCGATAAGGGTAGAGAGGACGATGGCAATCAGAGAAATGTAGAGGGTCAAGCCAAATCCTTTAAAGATAAAGACTAGGTTATCTGGGGTTAAAACTTCTAAAATGGATTCCATAGTAACCTCCTAAAGTGAATAGGCTTTTTTGTTGGCTTGCTCCATCTTGCGACCAAACTGGGCAACAGGGAAGCATAGAGAAAAGTAGAGAAGGGCAGCACCTAGAAAGGCTGGGATGTAATTTCCGTTGAGGGCTGACCAAGACTTGGTCACAAACATCAAGTCCACTCCAGAGATGATAGCAACTGTCGAGGTATTCTTGATGAGGTTGACGATTTGATTGGTCAAAGGAGGGAGAATGATACGGAAGGCCTGAGGCAAGATAATCAAGCGCATGGCGCTGATATAGGTAAAACCTTGCGACAAGGCGGCCTCCATCTGACCGCTAGGAATAGACTGAATACCTGAGCGAATCACCTCAGCGATATAGGCGCCGTGATAGAGACCCACGCAGAGAACGGCTGTCCAATAAATTGGAATCATGATGATATGGTCACTGATAAGAGGTAGGCCATAAAAAACGATAACAAACTGCACCAAGAGGGGAGTATTTTGGTAAAATTCGACAAAGATGCGAGCTAAAATTCTCAATATTGGACGCTTGCTGGTTGACATGGCTCCAAAGAAGATGCCCAAAACCATGGCTAGGATAAAAGATCCGATAGCTAGTGCAAGAGTGAAGAGGAAACCATTGAAAAATTGTCCAAAATCCTGAAAATAGGCTGTCCAAGATGATAAATCTGTCATGGGGTATCCTCCTTAATCTGCAGTATGGCTAGATGGTTTGAGCTTGTAACGGTCATAAAGTTTCTGCAAACTACCATCCTTGCTCCATTTAGTAACCAAGTTATCAAGATACTTGGTTAGCTCGGTATTTGATTTCTTGGTAACGATACCGTAGTCAGATGGCTTGAAACTATCATCTAGTAGTACTGTGCGCTTGCTGATGTAGCCAGACAGAATCGAGCGGTCAACGGAAAAGGCATCGATACGATGAGCGTGCAGGGAAGTAATCAATTCTGGGTAGGAACCAAGTTCGACGAATTTAAACTTCAGACCTTTCTTTTTACCCAGTTCAGTAATCAGGCGTTGGGTGATGGAACCTTGGGCAACTCCGATGGTTTTGCCGTTTAGGTCCTCAATCTTTTTGATTTTGGCAGACTTATTGACCAAAAATCCAGATGCGTCTGTGTAGTAGGGACTGGTAAAGTTGTAGAGTTTTTTGCGTTCGTCTGTGATGGTGAAGGTTGCAATGTCCATGTCAACCTGTTCATTGTCTAGAAGGGGGCCACGTGTCTGAGCGGTAACAGGCACATAGCGAACCTTGACCTTGAGCTCATCAGCGACCATCTTGGCTAAGTCCGTTTCGATACCAGAATAGGTCCCTGTCTTGGGATCCTTGTAACCGAAATTGGGAACGTCTTGTTTGACACCAACAACCAGCTCGCCTCTTTTTTGAATATCTGCGACACTGGTATCAGCCTGAACTGGTTTTGTAGCAGCAAGGCCCAAAAGGCTAATCAATAATGCTGATAAAAAGAATTTCTTTTTCATAGGCGCCTCCTTATTTGACTTTGTCACTTTCGTGGTTGATGATTTTGCTGAGGAATTGTTGGGCACGAGGTTCGCTTGGATTGTCGAAAAAGTCATCAACATCTGTCGTATCCACCAACACTTCTCCATCAGCCATAAAGATGATGCGGTCCGCAACTTCACGGGCAAAGCCCATTTCATGGGTGACGACAATCATATTCATACCATCGTGGGCCAATTTTTGCATAACTGCCAGAACGTCTCCGATAGTTTCAGGGTCAAGGGCGGATGTTGGTTCATCGAAGAGGAGGAGTTCCGGATGCATAGCGAGTCCACGTGCAATGGCAATCCGTTGCTTTTGTCCACCAGACAGCATGGCTGGATATGAATCTTTCTTGTCCCACATATTTACAAATTCCAGATATTTTTGGGCTGTTTTTTCAGCTTCTTTTTTATCAATTCCTAGAACTTTTATGGGTGCAAGTGTTACGTTTTCTAACACTGTTTTGTGAGGGTAGAGGTTAAAATGCTGGAAAACCATGCCGACTTCCTTACGTAGAGGCACTAAAACTTTCTGGCTGGCACCAGCAACTTGGTGGCCATTGACTAGAAGACTTCCCTTGTCGACAGCCTCCAAACCATTGATGGTGCGGATAAGAGTGGACTTCCCAGAACCAGATGGACCTAGGAGGACAACAACTTGCCCTTTTTCAAAACGGAGATTGATGTCGCGGAGTGCGTGGTAGTCTCCGTAATATTTTTCGACGTGTTCAAATTCTACTAAAGCCATAAGGAATCTCCTTTGTGTTAGATTTTATAACATGATTCTACACCAAAAAATTTGTCTTGTCAAATCATATCTGAAAAAATTCACTAAAATTTTATAAAAAAGCAATCTGGATAGAGAAAACGTCTAAATCATGTTATAATGAAGCAATAGAATTCTTAGAAAGAGTGGATGTCTTTTTGATAACACCTACTTATGAATGGCAGTTTGCCCCGCAGGTTGAAGATGCGGATTTTACAAAGATAGCCAAGAAGGCTGGACTGGGTCCTGAGGTGGCTCGGTTATTATTTGAAAGAGGGATTCAGGACCAAGAAAGTCTGAAAAAGTTTTTAGAGCCTTCCTTGAAGGACTTGCATGATCCTTATCTGCTCCATGATATGGACAAGGCAGTGGAACGAATTCGTCAGGCCATTGAAGAAGGGGAAAGTATTCTCGTTTATGGAGACTACGATGCGGATGGCATGACTTCGGCTTCGATTGTGAAGGAAAGTTTGGAACAGCTTGGTGCTGAGTGCCGTGTTTACTTGCCAAATCGTTTCACTGATGGCTATGGACCTAATGCCAGTGTCTATAAATACTTTATCGAGCAAGAAGGGATTTCCTTAATTGTGACAGTGGACAATGGGGTTGCTGGTCATGAAGCAATTGAATTGGCCCAGTCTATGGGAGTGGATGTCATTGTGACTGACCACCATTCCATGCCTGAAACCTTGCCAGATGCCTATGCCATTGTCCATCCTGAGCATCCAGATGCAGACTATCCTTTCAAATATTTGGCTGGTTGTGGAGTGGCTTTTAAGCTGGCTTGTGCCCTTTTGGAGGAAGTCCAAGTGGAACTGCTTGACTTGGTGGCTATCGGAACTATTGCTGATATGGTGAGTTTGACGGATGAAAACCGTATCTTGGTTCAATATGGTCTGGAAATGTTAGGTCATACCCAGCGCATCGGCCTGCAAGAAATGCTGGATATGGCTGGGATAGCTGCCAACGAAGTAACAGAAGAAACGGTTGGTTTCCAGATTGCCCCTCGTTTGAATGCCTTGGGCCGCTTGGATGATCCCAATCCAGCCATTGATTTGTTGACTGGCTTTGATGATGAGGAGGCGCACGAGATTGCCCTCATGATTCATCAGAAAAACGAAGAGCGCAAGGAAATCGTTCAGTCTATCTATGAAGAAGCTAAGACTATGGTGGATTCTGAGAAGAAGGTCCAAGTCTTGGCCAAGGAAGGTTGGAATCCTGGGGTTCTGGGTATTGTCGCTGGTCGTTTATTGGAAGAACTAGGGCAGACAGTCATCGTTCTCAATATAGAGGACGGTCGTGCCAAGGGTAGTGCCCGTAGTGTGGAAGCGGTCGATATTTTTGAAGCCCTAGATCCCCATCGCGACCTCTTCATCGCCTTTGGTGGCCATGCTGGTGCGGCTGGTATGACGCTGGAAGTTGAGAAACTTTCAGATTTATCTCAGGTTTTGGAAGACTATGTCCGTGAAAAAGGCGCAGATGCTGGTGGCAAGAATAAGTTAAACCTAGATGAAGAGTTGGATTTGGAGACTTTGAGTCTTGAAACAGTCAAGAACTTTGAGCGCTTGGCACCTTTTGGAATGGACAATCAGAAACCTATCTTTTATATCAAGGATTTTCAGGTCGAAAGTGCTCGTACTATGGGAGCAGGAAATGCCCATCTCAAGCTGAAAATTTCCAAGGGTGAGGCGAGTTTTGAAGTGGTGGCCTTTGGCCAAGGCAGATGGGCGACAGAGTTTTCTCAAACCAAAAATCTAGAGTTGGCAGTCAAATTGTCTGTCAATCAATGGAATGGTCAAACTGCCCTGCAGTTGATGATGGTGGATGCGCGTGTGGAAGGTGTTCAACTCTTTAACATTCGTGGGAAAAATGCAGTCTTGCCAGAAGGAGTTCCAGTCTTGGATTTTGCTGGGGAAGTGCCAGATTTAGCGACTAGTAACGCGGTTGTTGTAAAAACCATTCCTGAGGATATTACACTGCTGAAGACCATTTTTCAGGAACAGAATTTCTCTGCTGTCTATTTCAAAAATGACATTGATAAGGCCTATTATCTGACAGGTTATGGGACTAGAGAGCAGTTTGCCAAATTGTACAAGACCATTTACCAGTTCCCAGAGTTTGATATTCGCTATAAGCTCAAGGATTTGGCAGTTTATCTTAATATTCAACAAATCTTGCTGGTCAAGATGATTCAAGTATTTGAAGAGCTAGGCTTTGTGACCATCAAAGATGGTGTCATGACAGTCAATAAAGAAGCGCCAAAGCGAGAGATAGGAGAAAGTCAGATTTATCAAAATCTCAAACAAACCGTCAAAGACCAAGAAATGATGGCGCTGGGTACCGTGCAAGAAATTTATGACTTTTTCAAAGAAAAATAGCATAAAAATCTAGTTATCCGCATAAAAACTGGACTTATCACACTTTATCAAGGTCAAAACCACTCAATTTACTACTAATTTACTACTTATGAATGAGCTTTGATACGACGATTTATCCTTGAAAAGTGAAGATATAAAGATACTTCCAATAAAATTTGAATATTTAATAGGTAGACACTTCAAAAAATGAGGTGTCTATTTTTTTACCCGATTTTGAAAGGAAGTGAACTTATGAAAACAAAAAATCAAGAATCAAAAGGTCGTTCCCCACTCTTTAAGACCATCAAACATTCATTCAGCCAATAAAAAAGAAAGGATAGGTAAAAATATGGAACTTAAATTTGTGATTCCCAACATGGAAAAAACATTCGGCAATTTAGAATTTGCTGGCGAGGATAAAGTCGTTCAGCGAAGAATCAACGGACGGCTAACTGTCTTATCAAGAAGCTATAATCTCTATTCTGATGTTCAAAGAGCAGATGATATTGTGGTGGTGCTTCCTGCTGAAGCTGGCGAAAAACATTTCGGCTTTGAGGAACGTGTGAAGTTAGTCAATCCACGTATTACCGCAGAGGGCTACAAAATCGGCACTCGTGGTTTTACAAATTACCTTTTACATGCTGACGACATGATAAAAGAATAAAGAAAGAGAGGAAAAATGATGAGATTAGCAAATGGCATTGTATTAGATAAAGACACGACTTTTGGAGAATTGAAATTCTCTGCTCTACGTCGTGAAGTGAGAATCCAAAATGAAGACGGGTCGGTTTCAGATGAAATCAAGGAACGTACCTATGACTTAAAATCCAAAGGACAAGGACGCATGATTCAAGTAAGTATTCCTGCCAGCGTGCCTTTGAAAGAGTTTGATTATAACGCACGGGTGGAACTTATCAATCCCATTGCGGACACCGTTGCTACTGCCACCTATCAAGGAGCAGATGTTGACTGGTATATCAAGGCAGACGATATTGTGCTGACAAAGGATTCTAGTTCATTCAAAGCTCAACCACAAGCAAAGAAAGAACCGACACAAGACAAATAGTCGCTAGGTAGAAAGGAGACTTTTTCGCATGAAACAGCGTGGTAAAAGGATTCGCCCATCTGGTAAAGATTTAGTCTTTCATTTTACGATAGCGTTTGTATTCAAACGGGTTCGCTATGATACGGTTAAACAACTTTACCACCGTCAAAAACTGGCAAAGATGATACTTGAAAACAAGTGGTATGAATCTGAACAGGTCAAAACAGAGGGTTTCTTTAAAGATAGTGCTGGTCGTACAAAGGAAAAGATAACCTACTTCCCTAAAATGTATTATCGACTTAAAAATGGCTTGATACAGATACGGGTGGAAATCACGCTGGGAAAATATCAAGACCAACTCTTACACTTGGAAAAGAAATTAGAGAGTGGCTTGTACTGTGAGCTGACGGATAAAGAGTTAAAGGATTCCTATGTGGAATATACTTTGCTCTATGACACCATAGCCAGTCGTATTTCTATTGATGAAGTAGAAGCTAAAGATGGTAAACTTCGCTTAATGAAAAACGTATGGTGGGAATATGATAAGCTCCCTCATATGTTGATTGCTGGTGGTACAGGTGGCGGTAAAACTTACTTTATACTGACACTGATTGAAGCCTTGCTTCATACAGATTCAAAACTGTATATTCTTGACCCGAAAAATGCTGACCTTGCGGACTTAGGTTCTGTGATGGCAAATGTCTACTATAGAAAAGAAGACTTGCTTTCTTGCATTGAAACATTCTATGAAGAAATGATGAAACGTAGTGAGGAAATGAAGCAGATGAAGAACTATAAGACTGGCAAAAATTATGCTTACTTAGGTCTCCCGGCACACTTCTTAATCTTTGATGAATACGTCGCTTTCATGGAAATGCTGGGAACAAAAGAAAACACCGCAGTTATGAATAAGCTGAAACAGATTGTCATGTTAGGTCGTCAAGCTGGCTTCTTTCTAATACTGGCTTGTCAACGTCCAGACGCAAAATATTTAGGCGACGGAATCCGTGATCAGTTTAATTTCAGAGTGGCTTTAGGTCGTATGTCTGAAATGGGCTATGGCATGATGTTTGGCAGTGACGTACAAAAGGATTTCTTCTTAAAGCGAATCAAAGGTCGTGGCTATGTTGATGTAGGAACAAGTGTCATATCAGAGTTTTATACTCCCCTTGTACCAAAAGGATATGATTTCTTGGAGGAAATTAAAAAGTTATCCAACAGCAGACAGTCCACGCAGGCGACGTGCGAAGCGGAAGTCGCAGGTGTGGACTGATCTTGCTGGCTGGTGTGGCAATAGCCACGCCAGCACTTAACCCCCCGTATCTAACAGGGGGGTACAAATCGACAGGAAACAGTCAAAAAAACATTAGAAAATCCTTTGGTTACAAGGGATTTACAAAATTTCAGCGTATGTCAAATGGGCTTTAAAAGTTGACATACGCCTTTTTGATTGGAGGGATTTTTACTGAATGAACAAACTTGGTTACAGCATTTAAAAGAAAAACGCTTGGCTTATGGACTATCTCAAAACCGTTTAGCTGTTGCGACTGGTATTACAAGGCAGTATCTAAGCGATATTGAAACAGGAAAAGTCAAGCCATCAGAGGATTTACAGCAGTCCCTTTGGGAAGCTCTGGAACGCTTCAATCCCGACGCTCCCCTTGAAATGCTGTTTGATTATGTAAGGATTCGCTTTCCGACAACAGACGTACAGCAGGTGGTCGAAAACATCTTACAACTGAAACTGTCCTATTTTCTTCATGAGGACTATGGTTTCTATTCTTATTCAGAGCATTATGCTTTAGGCGACATATTCGTCCTTTGCTCCCATGAACTGGACAAAGGAGTTCTGGTGGAATTGAAAGGTCGTGGGTGCAGACAATTTGAAAGCTATCTTCTGGCACAACAAAGAAGCTGGTATGAGTTCTTTATGGACGTTTTGGTGGCTGGCGGTGTGATGAAACGCCTTGACCTTGCCATTAACGATAAGACAGGGATTTTGAATATCCCTGTACTCACTGAAAAGTGCCAACAGGAAGAATGTATCTCCGTCTTCCGCAGTTTTAAAAGCTATCGCAGTGGCGAACTGGTACGCAAAGAGGAAAAGGAATGTATGGGAAACACCCTCTATATCGGTTCATTACAAAGTGAAGTTTATTTCTGTATCTATGAAAAGGACTACGAGCAGTACAAGAAAAATGATATTCCCATTGAAGACGCAGAAGTAAAAAACCGTTTTGAGATTCGATTGAAAAATGAGCGTGCCTATTATGCAGTCCGTGATTTACTCGTCTATGACAATCCAGAGCATACCGCCTTTAAAATTATCAATCGGTATATCCGTTTTGTAGATAAAGACGATTCCAAACCTCGTTCTGATTGGAAACTGAATGAAGAATGGGCTTGGTTTATTGGGAACAATCGTGAACGATTAAAACTAACCACAAAACCAGAGCCTTACTCCTTCCAAAGGACGCTGAACTGGCTATCTCATCAAGTTGCCCCGACCTTAAAGGTTGCGATTAAACTTGATGAAATCAACCAGACGCAGGTTGTAAAAGACATTCTCGACCATGCGAAACTGACAGACCGACACAAGCAGATTTTGAAGCAACAGTCAGTAAAAGAACAGGACGTGATAACAACAAAAAAATAACTCAAATACAAATTCATTGAATATAGAGAGGAGAACATTTTTATGAATTTTGGACAAAACCTTTATAACTGGTTTCTATCAAACGCTCAATCACTGGTGCTTTTAGCAATCGTTGTGATTGGCTTGTATCTTGGCTTCAAGCGTGAGTTTAGCAAACTGATTGGCTTTTTAATTATTGCGATTATTGCGGTTGGCTTAGTCTTCAACGCTGCTGGAGTAAAAGACATTTTACTAGAGCTATTCAATCGCATTATTGGTGCTTAAATAAAACCGTTCTTTTGTGGAATATAAGTGGTTTTCTTATGTTCCGCAAAGGAATGGTACACCAAACGAAGTGCGGTAGGGATTTTTGAATCTCTACAAAGAAAGGACGTGAATATATGGACGATATGCAAGTCTATATTGCGAATTTAGGCAAATACAATGAGGGCGAATTGGTCGGTGCGTGGTTTACCTTTCCCATTGACTTTGAGGAAGTCAAAGAGAAAATCGGCTTGAATGATGAATATGAGGAATACGCCATTCATGACTACGAGTTACCCTTTACGGTTGACGAATACACTTCCATTGGCGAACTCAATCGACTATGGGAAATGGTATCGGAATTACCCGAAGAATTACAATCGGAGCTATCTGCTCTGCTCACTCATTTTTCAAGCATTGAAGAACTAAGCGAACATCAAGAGGATATTATCATTCATTCCGATTGTGATGATATGTATGACGTGGCACGCTACTACATTGAAGAAACGGGTGCTTTAGGCGAAGTACCAGCTAGTCTTCAAAACTATATTGATTATCAAGCCTATGGTCGGGATTTAGACCTTTCAGGAACGTTTATCTCAACCAATCATGGGATTTTTGAAATCGTCTATTAAATCTGTCGGTACATTACTACTGGCAGATTTTCTATTTTACGGGGTGGCTCAATCAGCTACCCCTATTTTTTATGAAAGGATTGATTACATGAAGAAAATACGAAGCTATACCAGTATCTGGTCTGTGGAAAAGGTACTGTATTCTATCAATGATTTTAGACTTCCGTTTCCCATAACCTTTACGCAAATGACATGGTTTGTCGTGTCACTCTTTGCAGTGATGATACTTGGCAACTTGCCCCCTCTTTCCATGATAGAGGGAGCATTTCTCAAATACTTTGGGATTCCTGTGGCTTTCACATGGTTTATGTCTACAAAAACTTTTGATGGTAAAAAGCCTTATGGATTTTTGAAGTCTGTCATTGCTTATGCACTGCGACCAAAGCTGACCTATGCAGGAAAAAAGTAACGCTTGGCAGAAACCAGCCACAAGAAGCCATTACAGCAGTTAGGAGTGAATTTTATGGCATATCCAATTAAATACATTGAAAACAATCTCGTCTGGAATAAAGACGGGGAATGTTATGCTTACTATGAGCTTGTTCCTTACAATTACTCATTTCTAAGTCCAGAACAGAAAATACAAGTGCATGATTCTTTCAGACAGCTTATCGCACAAAATCGTGATGGCAAAATTCATGCTTTACAAATCAGTACAGAATCCAGCATACGTTCTGCACAAGAGCGTTCCAAAAATGAAGTCACTGGCAAGCTCAAAGCGGTTGCCTATGACAAAATCGACCAACAGACAGACGCTTTAATATCCATGATTGGCGAAAATCAAGTGAACTACCGTTTCTTTATCGGCTTTAAGTTGCTTCTCAACGATCAGGAGTTTTCTATGAAAAGTCTTACCGTTGAAGCAAAAAATGCTTTGTCTGATTTTGTCTATGATGTGAACCATAAGCTGATGGGCGATTTTGTTAGTATGAGTAATGATGAAATCCTGCGTTTTCAGAAGATGGAAAAGCTCTTAGAAAATAAAATCTCTCGTCGTTTCAAAATCCGCAGGTTAGATAAGGACGACTTCGGCTATCTGATTGAACACCTTTACGGACAGACAGGCACTGCCTATGAAGAGTATGAGTACCATCTATCAAAGAAAAAGCTGGATAATGAAACGCTGATTAAATACTATGACTTGATTAAGCCTACTCGCTGTTTGGTGGAAGAAAAACAGCGATATTTGAAAATCCAGCAGGAAGATGAAACCGTCTATGTAGCTTACTTTACCATTAACAGCATTGTCGGAGAACTGGACTTCCCGTCCTCTGAAATCTTCTACTACCAGCAACAGCAATTTACATTCCCGATTGATACGTCAATGAATGTGGAAATTGTAGCGAATCGTAAAGCCCTATCTACTGTCCGCAATAAAAAGAAAGAACTGAAAGACTTGGATAACCACGCTTGGCAAAGTGATAATGAAACCAGCTCCAATGTGGCGGAAGCTCTGGAAAGTGTGAATGAGCTGGAAACCAATTTAGACCAAAGCAAGGAATCTATGTACAAGCTGTCTTATGTGGTAAGGGTATCAGCAAATGATCTTGACGAACTCAAACGTCGTTGTAATGAAGTGAAAGATTTTTATGACGATTTAAGCGTAAAACTGGTACGACCATTTGGGGATATGCTCGGCTTACATGAAGAATTTTTACCTGCCAGCAAGCGTTATATGAATGATTATATTCAATACGTGACCTCTGATTTCCTCGCTGGTTTAGGTTTTGGTGCTACTCAAATGCTGGGGGAAAATGAGGGGATTTATGTTGGCTACAGCTTAGATACTGGACGCAATGTCTATCTGAAACCTGCTCTTGCCAGTCAAGGGGTTAAGGGTTCAGTAACCAATGCGTTAGCGTCGGCTTTTGTTGGTTCGCTGGGTGGTGGTAAATCCTTTGCGAATAACCTTATCGTCTATTATGCGGTGCTTTATGGGGCACAAGCAGTGATTGTAGACCCAAAAGCAGAACGTGGCAGATGGAAAGAAACCTTGCCAGAGATTTCCCATGAAATCAATATCGTCACTCTGACTTCTGATGAGAAAAACAAAGGCTTACTTGACCCTTATGTGATTATGAAAAATCCCAAAGATTCTGAATCACTGGCTATTGATATTCTGACATTCCTTACGGGGATTTCCTCTCGTGATGGGGAACGCTTCCCAATCCTTAGAAAAGCCATTCGTGCAGTAACCAATAGTGAAGTACGAGGGTTGATGAAAGTGATTGAGGAATTACGGGTTGAGAATACGCCACTAAGTACCAGTATAGCCGACCATATCGAAAGTTTTACAGACTATGACTTTGCACATTTATTATTCAGTAATGGTTATGTGGAGCAGTCTATCAGCTTAGAAAAACAACTGAACATTATACAGGTTGCGGACTTGGTACTTCCCGACAAGGAAACTTCCTTTGAGGAATATACCACTATGGAGCTTTTATCCGTTGCTATGCTGATTGTCATTAGTACCTTTGCTTTAGACTTTATCCATACAGACCGAAGCATTTTCAAGATTGTAGATTTAGACGAAGCATGGAGCTTTTTACAGGTAGCACAAGGAAAAACACTATCTATGAAGCTGGTTCGGGCTGGTCGTGCTATGAACGCTGGGGTATATTTCGTGACCCAAAATACAGACGACCTCTTAGATGAAAAACTGAAAAATAACCTCGGCTTAAAATTTGCATTTCGTTCCACTGACCTTAACGAGATTAAAAAGACCTTAGCCTTTTTTGGTGTAGACCCAGAGGACGAAAACAATCAGAAGCGATTGCGTGATTTGGAAAACGGGCAATGCCTTATCAGTGATTTATATGGTCGTGTCGGTGTGATACAGTTCCACCCTGTATTTGAAGAACTGCTCCATGCCTTTGATACCAGACCACCTGTGCGAAAAGAGGTGTAAATGTGAAACCATCAATAGTAAACAGAATAAAATCAAACTGGACGCTGAAACGTCTAGGTAAAGTGGCAATGACAGTGGCTTTCACACTTGTGATTGCCATTTTTCTTTTAGCCATGCTGGGAACGGTGGTTCAAGCTGCGGGCTTGGTAGATGATACGGTCAATGTGGCAAATGAATACAGCCGATACCCACTTGAAAACTATCAACTGGATTTTTATGTGGATAATAGCTGGGGCTGGCTTCCGTGGAACTGGTCGGACGGGATTGGAAAACAGGTCATGTATGGACTATATGCCATTACCAATTTTATTTGGACAATCAGTTTGTATGTTTCCAATGCGACAGGTTACTTAGTACAGGAAGCCTATTCCTTAGACTTCATTTCCGCTACAGCAGATTCCATTGGTAAGAATATGCAGACCTTAGCTGGTGTGAGTGCAAACGGATTTTCAACAGAGGGTTTCTATGTTGGATTCCTCTTACTCTTGATTTTGGTTCTTGGGGTTTATGTTGCCTATACGGGACTGATAAAGAGAGAAACCACAAAGGCAATTCATGCCATTATGAATTTTGTGCTGGTGTTTATCCTATCGGCTTCCTTTATTGCCTACGCTCCCGACTACATTAAAAAAATCAATGACTTTTCATCAGACATCAGTAATGCCAGTTTATCACTTGGCACGAAGATTGTCATGCCCCATTCCGATAGTCAAGGCAAGGACAGCGTGGACTTAATCAGAGATAGCCTGTTTTCCATACAGGTTCAGCAACCGTGGCTACTGCTTCAATACAACAGTTCAGACATTGAAAGTATCGGTATTGACCGTGTGGAAAGCCTGCTCTCCACCAGCCCAGATTCCAACAATGGCGAAGACAGAGAAAAAATTGTTGCGGAAGAAATTGAAGACAGAAGCAATACCAATCTAACCATTACAAAGACCATTAACCGTTTAGGTACAGTCTTCTTCCTATTTGTCTTCAATATTGGGATTTCCATATTTGTATTCCTATTAACAGGAATCATGATTTTCTCGCAGGTACTTTTTATCATCTATGCTATGTTTCTGCCTGTGAGCTTTATTTTAAGCATGATTCCATCATTTGATGGTATGTCAAAACGAGTCATAACAAAGCTCTTTAATACCATTTTGACACGAGCTGGAATCACATTGATTATTACGACAGCATTTAGTATTTCAACCATGCTCTATACCTTATCGGCTGGTTATCCGTTCTTTTTGATTGCTTTTCTACAGATTGTGACCTTTGCAGGAATCTACTTCAAGCTGGGCGATTTAATGAGTATGTTTTCTCTACAGAGTAACGATTCTCAAAGTGTGGGAAGTCGTGTGATGAGAAAACCTCGTATGCTTATGCACGCTCACATGCACCGTCTACAGCGGAAACTTGGACGTTCCATGACTACTCTAGGGGCTGGGTCTGCCATTGTTACAGGTAAAAAAGGACAGTCGGGTTCGGGGAGTTCTGCAAGGACACAAGCAGATCACTCCCGACCAGACGGAAAGGAAAAATCAACACTTGGAAAACGTATCGGTCAAACCATCGGTACAGTAGCTGATACCAAAGACAGAATGGTAGACACTGCTAGTGGTTTGAAAGAACAGGTTAAAGATTTGCCGACCAATGCAAGATATGCAGTATATCAAGGAAAATCCAAAGTAAAAGAGAATGTCCGTGATTTAACCAGTAGTATTTCTCAAACCAAAGCGGACAGAGCCAGTGGACGCAAGGAACAGCAGGAACAAAGGCGAAAAACCATTGCGAAGCGTCGCTCTGAAATGGAACAGGTCAAACAGAAAAAACAGCCTGCTTCTTCTGTTCATGAAAGACCGACTACAAGACAAGAACAATATCATGATGAACAGACCTCAAAACAGTCTAATATTCAGACTTCATATAAGGAATCTCAACAAGCCAAACAAGAGCGTCCAGCAGTTAAGTCCGATTTTTCAAGTCCAAAAGTGGAACGCCAAGGCAATACCGTTCAAGAAAAAACCGTTCAAAAGCCAGCAACTTCAACCACTACAGCAGATAGAACTTCACAACGTCCAATCACAAAAGAACGTCCGTCTACTGTTCAAAGAGTACCACTACAAAATACAAGAAGTAGACCACCAATCAAAACCGCCACCATTAAGAAAGTCGGTAAGAAACCATGAAGTTGAAAACTTTAGTGATTGGTGGTTCTGGATTATTCTTGATGGTCTTCTCACTGCTTCTGTTTGTTGCCATTTTATTTTCAGATGAACAGGACAGCGGAATTTCCAATATTCATTATGGAGGTGTGAATGTTTCCGCAGAAGTGCTGGCTCATAAGCCTATGGTAGAAAAATATGCCAAAGAATATGGCGTTGAAGAATATGTCAACATACTTCTTGCGATTATACAGGTGGAATCGGGCGGTACTGCGGAAGATGTTATGCAGTCCTCGGAATCCCTCGGTCTTCCACCTAATTCATTGAGTACAGAAGAATCCATTAAGCAAGGTGTGAAGTATTTCAGTGAATTATTAGCCAGTAGCGAAAGGCTCAGTGTAGATTTAGAATCGGTTATCCAGTCCTACAATTATGGTGGTGGTTTCTTAGGGTATGTGGCTAATCGTGGAAATAAATATACCTTTGAACTGGCTCAAAGTTTCTCAAAAGAGTATTCAGGTGGCGAAAAAGTGTCTTACCCCAATCCCATAGCCATACCTATCAATGGGGGCTGGCGATACAACTATGGCAATATGTTTTATGTGCAACTGGTAACGCAGTATCTTGTCACAACAGAGTTTGATGATGATACGGTACAAGCCATCATGGACGAAGCACTGAAATATGAGGGCTGGCGATACGTTTACGGTGGAGCTTCCCCGACTACTTCTTTTGATTGTAGCGGACTGACACAATGGACGTATGGAAAAGCTGGAATTAACTTACCACGAACCGCACAACAGCAATATGATGTGACCCAGCATATCCCACTATCGGAAGCACAAGCTGGCGATTTGGTTTTCTTTCATTCTACCTATAACGCTGGCTCTTATATTACTCATGTTGGGATATACCTTGGCAATAACCGTATGTTTCATGCAGGCGACCCAATCGGTTATGCCGACTTAACAAGCCCCTACTGGCAACAGCATTTAGTGGGAGCAGGACGAATCAAACAATGAGAAAGGAAGATTTAATGATGAAATTTAGAAAAAATCAGAATAAAGAAAAACAGATACCAAAGGAAAAGAAACCTCGTGTCTATAAGGTCAATCCTCATAAAAAGGTTGTGATTGCCTTGTGGGTACTTTTAGGGCTTAGTTTCAGCTTTGCGATATTCAAGCACTTTACAGCTATAGATACTCATACTATTCACGAAACAACTATCATAGAAAAGGAATACGTTGATACTCATCATGTAGAAAATTTTGTAGAGAACTTTGCGAAAGTCTACTATTCATGGGAGCAATCCGATAAGTCCATTGATAATCGAATGGAAAGTCTAAAAGGCTATCTGACAGATGAACTTCAAGCTCTCAATGTTGATACAGTACGCAAAGATATTCCTGTATCGTCTTCTGTAAGAGGATTTCAGATATGGACGGTAGAGCCAACTGGCGACAATGAGTTTAATGTAACCTACAGTGTAGACCAGCTCATTACAGAGGGAGAAAATACAAAGACCGTCCACTCTGCTTATATAGTGAGTGTCTATGTAGATGGTTCTGGAAATATGGTACTGGTTAAGAATCCGACCATTACCAACATACCTAAGAAATCAAGTTATAAACCAAAAGCCATTGAAAGTGAGGGGACGGTTGATTCCATTACAACCAATGAAATCAATGAGTTTTTAACGACGTTCTTCAAGCTCTATCCTACAGCGACAGCCAGTGAACTTTCCTACTATGTGAATGACGGGATATTAAAACCAATCGGAAAAGAGTACATCTTTCAAGAACTGGTAAATCCTATTCACAATCGTAAGGATAATCAAGTCACGGTATCGCTGACAGTGGAGTATATCGACCAGCAGACCAAAGCAACGCAGGTATCTCAATTTGATTTGGTACTTGAAAAGAACGGGAGTAATTGGAAGATTATAGAATAACAAATATTGGTACATTATTACAGCTATTTTGTAATCACGTACTCTCTTTGATAAAAAATTGGAGATTCCTTGACAAATATGCTCTTACGTGCTATTATTTAAGTATCTATTTAAAAGGAGTTAATAAATATGCGGCAAGGTATTCTTAAATAAACTGTCAATTTGATAGTGGGAACAAATAATTGGATGTCCTTTTTTAGGAGGGCTTAGTTTTTTGTACCCAGTTTAAGAATACCTTTATCATGTGATTCTAAAGTATCCGGAGAATATCTGTATGCTTTGTATGCCTATGGTTATGCATAAAAATCCCAGTGATAAGAGTATTTATCACTGGGATTTTTATGCCCTTTTGGGCTTTTGAATGGAGGAAAATCACATGAAAATTATTAATATTGGAGTTTTAGCTCATGTTGATGCGGGAAAAACTACCTTAACAGAAAGCTTATTATATAACAGTGGAGCGATTACAGAATTAGGAAGCGTGGACAAAGGTACAACGAGGACGGATAATACGCTTTTAGAACGTCAGAGAGGAATTACAATTCAGACAGGAATAACCTCTTTTCAGTGGGAAAATACGAAGGTGAACATCATAGACACGCCAGGACATATGGATTTCTTAGCAGAAGTATATCGTTCATTATCAGTTTTAGATGGGGCAATTCTACTGATTTCTGCAAAAGATGGCGTACAAGCACAAACTCGTATATTATTTCATGCACTTAGGAAAATGGGGATTCCCACAATCTTTTTTATCAATAAGATTGACCAAAATGGAATTGATTTATCAACGGTTTATCAGGATATTAAAGAGAAACTTTCTGCCGAAATTGTAATCAAACAGAAGGTAGAACTGTATCCTAATATGTGTGTGACGAACTTTACCGAATCTGAACAATGGGATACGGTAATAGAGGGAAACGATGACCTTTTAGAGAAATATATGTCCGGTAAATCATTAGAAGCATTGGAACTCGAACAAGAGGAAAGCATAAGATTTCAGAATTGTTCTCTGTTCCCTCTTTATCATGGAAGTGCAAAAAGTAATATAGGGATTGATAACCTTATAGAAGTTATTACTAATAAATTTTATTCATCAACACATCGAGGTCCGTCTGAACTTTGCGGAAATGTTTTCAAAATTGAGTATTCGGAAAAAAGACAGCGTCTTGCATATATACGTCTTTATAGTGGCGTACTGCATTTGCGAGATTCGGTTAGAATATCGGAAAAGGAAAAAATAAAAATTACAGAAATGTATACTTCAATAAATGGTGAATTATGTAAAATCGATAAGGCTTATTCCGGGGAAATTGTTATTTTGCAGAATGAGTTTTTGAAGTTAAATAGTGTTCTTGGAGATACAAAGCTATTGCCACAGAGAGAGAGAATTGAAAATCCCCTCCCTCTGCTGCAAACGACTGTTGAACCGAGCAAACCTCAACAAAGGGAAATGTTACTTGATGCACTTTTAGAAATCTCCGACAGTGACCCGCTTCTGCGATATTATGTGGATTCTGCGACACATGAAATCATACTTTCTTTCTTAGGGAAAGTACAAATGGAAGTGACTTGTGCTCTGCTGCAAGAAAAGTATCATGTGGAGATAGAAATAAAAGAGCCTACAGTCATTTATATGGAAAGACCGTTAAAAAAAGCAGAGTATACCATTCACATCGAAGTTCCACCGAATCCTTTCTGGGCTTCCATTGGTCTATCTGTAGCACAGCTTCCATTAGGGAGCGGAGTACAGTATGAGAGCTCGGTTTCTCTTGGATACTTAAATCAATCGTTTCAAAATGCAGTTATGGAGGGGATACGCTATGGCTGTGAACAAGGATTGTATGGTTGGAATGTGACGGACTGTAAAATCTGTTTTAAGTATGGCTTATACTATAGCCCTGTTAGTACCCCAGCAGATTTTCGGATGCTTGCTCCTATTGTATTGGAACAAGTCTTAAAAAAAGCTGGAACAGAATTGTTAGAGCCATATCTTAGTTTTAAAATTTATGCGCCACAGGAATATCTTTCACGAGCATACAACGATGCTCCTAAATATTGTGCGAACATCGTAGACACTCAATTGAAAAATAATGAGGTCATTCTTAGTGGAGAAATCCCTGCTCGGTGTATTCAAGAATATCGTAGTGATTTAACTTTCTTTACAAATGGACGTAGTGTTTGTTTAACAGAGTTAAAAGGGTACCATGTTACTACCGGTGAACCTGTTTGCCAGCCCCGTCGTCCAAATAGTCGGATAGATAAAGTACGATATATGTTCAATAAAATAACTTAGTGTATTTTATGTTGTTATATAAATATGGTTTCTTGTTAAATAAGATGAAATATTTTTTAATAAAGATTTGAATTAAAGTGTAAAGGAGGAGATAGTTATTATAAACTACAAGTGGATATTGTGTCCTGTATGTGGAAATAAAACACGATTAAAGATAAGGGAAGATACTGAATTAAAAAAATTCCCCCTCTATTGTCCGAAATGCAGACAAGAAAATTTAATTGAAATAAAGCAGTTCAAAGTAACTGTGATTACAGAGCCAGACGCAAAGACGCAGAGCCGATAAAATGAGATTAATACAATCTCATTTTATCGGCTCTTTCCGTTATGTATGGATTCTTTTAATTAGTCTTCGATGTTTCTTGCTTCGTTGATACCGCTGGCTAAAGATTCCATTAAGGATAGTTCTTTGTCTGTAAAGCTATCCATGTATTTCTCTATCTGTAATCGTCGGGTGCTTTTTACCAAGTTATTAGCAGGTAGGGGTCCCGAGCGCCTACGAGGAATTTGTATCGATAAGAAATAGATTTAAAAATTTCGCTGTTATTTTGTACATTTAACTTGACGGTGACATCTCTCTATTGTGAGTTATTAGTGGTACAGTTTTCAACCGTTTTAATTATAAAAAAGTGGTGCATTTTTAAATTGGCACAAACAGGTAACGGTTATTGCAGGTGTATTTCTTATCTATGGGTTTAACATGGATTTTATCATTAAAATCATGAGTATTGTCCGAGAGTGATTGGTCTTGCGTATGGTTAACCCTAAAGTTATGGAAATAAGACTTAGAAGCAAACTTAAGAGTGTGTTGATAGTGCATTATCTTAAAATTTTGTGTATAATAGGAATTGAAGTTAAATTAGATGCTAAAAATTTGTAATTAAGAAGGAGGGATTCGTCATGTTGGTATTCCAAATGCGTAATGTAGATAAAACATCTACTGTTTTGAAACAGACTAAAAACAGTGATTACGCAGATAAATAAATACGTTAGATTAATTCCTACCAGTGACTAATCTTATGACTTTTTAAACAGATAACTAAAATTACAAACAAATCGTTTAACTTCTGTATTTATTTACAGATGTAATCACTTCAGGAGTGATTACATGAACAAAAATATAAAATATTCTCAAAACTTTTTAACGAGTGAAAAAGTACTCAACCAAATAATAAAACAATTGAATTTAAAAGAAACCGATACCGTTTACGAAATTGGAACAGGTAAAGGGCATTTAACGACGAAACTGGCTAAAATAAGTAAACAGGTAACGTCTATTGAATTAGACAGTCATCTATTCAACTTATCGTCAGAAAAATTAAAACTGAACATTCGTGTCACTTTAATTCACCAAGATATTCTACAGTTTCAATTCCCTAACAAACAGAGGTATAAAATTGTTGGGAATATTCCTTACCATTTAAGCACACAAATTATTAAAAAAGTGGTTTTTGAAAGCCATGCGTCTGACATCTATCTGATTGTTGAAGAAGGATTCTACAAGCGTACCTTGGATATTCACCGAACACTAGGGTTGCTCTTGCACACTCAAGTCTCGATTCAGCAATTGCTTAAGCTGCCAGCGGAATGCTTTCATCCTAAACCAAAAGTAAACAGTGTCTTAATAAAACTTACCCGCCATACCACAGATGTTCCAGATAAATATTGGAAGCTATATACGTACTTTGTTTCAAAATGGGTCAATCGAGAATATCGTCAACTGTTTACTAAAAATCAGTTTCATCAAGCAATGAAACACGCCAAAGTAAACAATTTAAGTACCGTTACTTATGAGCAAGTATTGTCTATTTTTAATAGTTATCTATTATTTAACGGGAGGAAATAATTCTATGAGTCGCTTTTGTAAATTTGGAAAGTTACACGTTACTAAAGGGAATGTAGATAAATTATTAGGTATACTACTGACAGCTTCCAAGGAGCTAAAGAGGTCCCTAGCGCCTACGGGGAATTTGTATCGATAAGGAATAGATTTAAAAATTTCGCTGTTATTTTGTACAATAAGGATAAATTTGAATGGTACCATAAACGACCGTTTATGGTACCTTTTCATTTTCCTGCTTTTTCTAAATGTTTTTTAAGTAAATCAAGTACCAAAATCCGTTCCTTTTTCATAGTTCCTATATAGTTATACTTAATGAGTTATGGTACATTTAAATTATAAAATTAAGGAGGTTTTTTTATGATTTTTGGCTATGCTCGAGTGAGTACGGATGATCAAAATCTTAGTTTACAAATTGATGCACTTACTCATTATGGAATTGATAAATTATTTCAAGAAAAAGTAACTGGTGCGAAAAAAGACCGACCGCAATTAGAAGAAATGATCAACCTACTACGTGAAGGAGATTCTGTTGTCATTTACAAGTTAGATCGAATTTCACGATCAACTAAACATTTGATTGAACTTTCTGAATTATTTGAAGAACTTAGTGTCAATTTTATATCTATTCAAGATAACGTAGATACTTCAACGTCTATGGGAAGATTCTTTTTCCGAGTTATGGCTAGTTTAGCAGAACTGGAACGGGATATTATTATTGAACGAACTAACTCTGGTCTTAAGGCAGCCAGAGTCCGAGGAAAAAAAGGGGGCCGTCCAAGTAAAGGTAAGCTATCAATTGATTTAGCTTTAAAAATGTATGACAGCAAAGAGTATTCTATTCGTCAAATTCTTGATGCCTCTAAATTAAGCAAAACAACCTTTTACCGTTACCTCAATAAAAGGAATGCTTAAGATATGGCTATGAAAAGAATTTTAACTACTTCACAGCGTGAACAACTTCTTTCTGTAGACCACTTATCAGAAGAGGATTTTAAAGCGTATTTTAGTTTTTCTGATTATGATCTGGAGGTTATTAATCAACACCGTGGAAAGGTCAATAAACTAGGATTTGCGATACAACTTTGTTTGGCCCGGTATCCTGGGTGTTCTTTAAGTAATTGGCCGATTAAATCAACCAGACTAACTTCTTATGTGAGTCGACAGCTCCATCTTGATGCAATTGATTTAAATTCATATGATCATAGAAATACACGTGCAAATCACTTCAACGAGATCTTAGAAGTATTCAACTATCATCGATTCGGTAGTGCTAATACACAAAAACAGTTAATAGAATATTTAATTGAACTAGCTTTAGAAAATGATGACTCTATCTATCTAATGAAAAAAACAATTGATTTCTTAACTCGAAAAAGAATTATTTTTCCATCTATAGCTACACTTGAAGACATTATAAGCCGCTGTCGAGATAAAGCAGAAAACAACTTATTTTCAATATTACTCTGTTCATTAACAGATATACAAATTGAAAAACTAGAGAGTTTGTTTCAAATTTATGAAGAGACGAAAATAACTAAACTCGCTTGGCTAAAAGACATTCCAGGTAAGGCAAATCCAGAAAGCTTTATGAGTATTTGTAAAAAAGTGGAAGTGATTGCTTCCATGGGACTCGGGACAATTAATGTCTCCCATATTAATCGGAACAGGTTTCTTCAGCTAGCTAGACTAGGGGAAAATTATGATGCATATGACTTCTCCCGTTTTGAGCTTGAAAAAAGATACTCTTTACTTATTGCTTTTTTAGTCAATCATCATCAATATCTGATCGATCAACTGATTGAGATTAATGACCGCATTTTAGCAAGTATTAAACGCAAAGGGACACGTGATTCACAAGAACAGTT
Organism: Streptococcus sp. 4094; assembly: GCF_013277125.1. Classification (NCBI taxonomy): domain Bacteria; kingdom Bacillati; phylum Bacillota; class Bacilli; order Lactobacillales; family Streptococcaceae; genus Streptococcus; species Streptococcus sp. 4094. Next base: position 28,878 of record NZ_VMMI01000019.1, read on the forward strand.
AAAAGAAAAAGGAAAATTGGCTACTAAAAAATTGGAACATTATGCTTCTTTAATTGATGCTCTTCACTTTGCAAAAGATAATGATAGTAATCCTTTTGACGAAATTGAACGAATCATGCCTTGGGAAGATTTAGTACAAGATGGAGAAGAAGCTAAAAAAATTACAGGTAATAAAAATCATGGCTATTTAGAAATGGTTCGAAATAAAGCTAATTACCTCCGAAGATACACGCCAATGTTATTGAGGACCCTTTCGTTCAAAGCAACTCCGGCAGCAAATCCAGTCCTCATGGCCCTAACTCAACTAACTGATTTACACAATAGTGGTAAAAGAAAAATACCGGCAGATACTTCTACTGATTTTGTGAGTAAAAAATGGAAAAGCCTTGTTCGGCCAGAAGAGGGGAAAATAGATCGGTCTTACTATGAGTTAGTAGCTTTCACCGAGCTAAAGAACAATATTCGATCAGGAGATATTTCAGTTGAAGGAAGTATGATCCATCGAAATATTGATGATTACTTAGTTGATTTATCTGCTTGTATTGATTCAGAAACTATTCCAGACACGTTTGAGGACTATTTAAAGGATCGGGAAATAATTTTAGATTTACAGCTTCAATTTTATTCGACAGTTGATAAGAGAATTTCAAGAGCAAACCTTAAAAAGTTGGAAAAAGTTACACCTAGCGAAGCAGAAATATATAGAAAAAAACTTTATTCAATAATTCCTAAGATAAGGCTTAGTGATCTTTTAATTGAGGTGGACAGTTGGACCAACTTTTCACAAGAATTTAGTCATGATTCTACAGGGAAACCGCCGAGTGAACAAGAAAGAAAAATTATTTTTGCTGCTTTGCTGGGTTTAGGGATGAATATTGGTCTTGAAAAAATGGCCCAATCAACTCCTGGAATTTCTTATTCTCAGTTAGCCAATGCCAAACAATGGCGCTTTTATAAAGAAGCTCTGACTCGTGCTCAATCTGTTTTGGTTAATTATCAGTTAAAGCTTCCTGTTGCAGACTTTTGGGGTGAAGGAAAAACCACTGCTTCAGACGGAATGCGCGTCCCAGTGGGCGTCTCAGCTCTAAAATCCGATGTTAATCCACATTACAAAAGTATGGAAAAAGGAGCTACAATGATTCGATCAATAAATGATAGGCATACGACTCATCATATCGAGGTTGCTTCAACTAATACAAGGGAAGCTACTCATACCCTTGATGGCCTACTTTATCATGAAACAGATCTAGATATTGAGGAACATTTTACTGATACAAATGGGTATTCTGATCAGGTGTTTGGAATGACCGCATTACTAGGCTTTGATTTTGAACCTCGCATCAGAAATATAAAAAAATCACAATTATTTTCTATCAAATCACCTTCCTACTACCCTAACTTATCAGAAGATATAAGCGGAAAAATCAATGTAAAAATTATTGAAGAAAACTATGATGAAATTAAACGAATCGCCTATTCGATTCAAACAGGAAAAGTATCTAGTTCTTTACTATTAGGAAAGCTAGGCTCATACGCACGTAAGAATAGAGTAGCTCTTGCACTGAGAGAACTAGGTCGCATTGAAAAGAGCATTTTTATGATAGATTATATTACAGATAGTGAGCTACGGCGAAGGATCACTCATGGACTAAATAAGACAGAAGCGATTAATGCTTTAGCTAGAGAACTATTTTTTGGGCGACGCGGAAAATTTATGGAGCGCGATATTCGCCGACAACTTCAAAGTGCTAGTGCGCTTAATGTGTTAATAAATGCAATAAGTATATGGAACGCCGTCTACTTACAAGCAGCTTATAATTATCTCGTCAAAATAGATCCCGAAGTAACTAAGTATATGAAGCATGTATCTCCTATTAATTGGGAGCATATCACTTTTCTTGGAGAGTATAAATTTGACTTGTTATCTATTCCTAAACACTTAAGAGAATTGAATATAAAAAATAAATAGGCCTTGAAACATTGGTTTAGTGGGAATTTGTACCCCCTATCGATACAAATTCCCACTAAGCGCTCGGGACCCCAGGTAAGAAAAATTCATCAACGGAAACATGAAGTAACGATACAAGGTCATAAAGAACTTGTATGCTGGGGTGTTGCCCTTTATTTTCAATATTAGTTAAGTACCGTGGGTCAATTTCAATCAATGCTCCCACTTGTTCACGAGTTAAACCTCGTTTCAATCGAGCTTCTTTAATGGCTAAACCAAAGGCTCTAAAATCATATTTATCTTCTTTTTTACGCATAGTAGACCACCTCTATACATTTTATTGTTCCTACTGAATTAAAAACAGGTATAGAAAAACGTGTTATATGGTTTATAGGTTTATATTTAATAAAAAGCACTACTAAACGCCAATAAAAAAAACCGTTATATGGTAGTGCTATTTACGCTGTTAAAATATTGTATATTACTTCCAAATGGCGGTTTGTTGGAGGTCAACGTCGCCATGAAGTACATCATATACAATAAATTTCCTTACATTGGGTTCTTGTCAAAAAAAGTCGTCTATCTGCAATAGATAAGTACGTCCACCAATGTGGTTTTATAAATCATATAGATAGAATAACAGAAGCATGTAAACAGAGAAATAAATCTGTTTATATGCTTTTTTGGCTATTCAGAACTTTTTTACAAAGTTTATTTATCAGTAATGCAACAAATCCCCCTTTCACATTGGGACTAAGAGTGAAAGGAGATAAACGAGCAAGGCTCACTTCCTTTCCTAGACAGAAAGGGGGTGAGAAACATGAAACCATCTTCTTTTCAGACCACAATAGAAAATCAGTTTGACTATATCTGTAAACGTGCTATGGAAGACGAGCGAAAGAATTATATGCTTTATCTTTCAAGGATTGCAAAGCGTGAGGTGTCCTTTTCGGATGTTGGCGATTATCTTGTTAGCCAGTTTGCGACAACAGATAACTATTCAACTGACTTTCAGATTTTTACACTCAATGGGTTATCAGTAGGCGTTGAAAATGATTTGTTGAGTGAAGCATTACGTGAGTTGCCAGACAAGAAACGTGAAATTCTACTGCTGTTTTACTTTATGGACATGAGCGATTCAGAAATTGCAGACCTGTTGAAATTGAACCGTTCTACTGTCTATCGGCATAGAACCAGTGGACTAGCCTTAATTAAAAAGTTTATGGAGGAATTTGAAGAATGAAAACACAATATCCTATGATTCCCTTTCCTCTCATTGTAAAGGCAACAGATGGCGATACCGAAGCGATTAACCAGATTCTACATCATTACAGAGGGTACATAACGAAGCGTTCCCTACGACTTATGAAAGATGAATATGGCAATCAAAGTATGGTCGTTGATGAAGTCTTACGTGGAAGAATGGAAACCAGACTGATTACAAAGATTTTGTCATTTGAAATTAAGTAATATCCTCTCTCCTTTCGTGGAAGCGTGCTAAACCATTCCACGCTTCCCGAACAGGGAGGTTTGTTATTCCACCAAAGCATATTGAGCTTTCAATGTGTTTTGATAGGCTAACGAGCCATTGTTCTTTGAAAACTGAATAAAAGTAATCGAATACGTTTCGATAAGAAAAGAGCCAACGGAACTAACCGCCATGACCTATCTTATAAAGATAGCGAGCGATTCATGTTAGTGATCCGAGAAGCAATCTTTAGCAGGATTGCCTGCAACGACATTCTTATCGTGATAATGATACTCCCATACAGTCAATAGTCCGAGCGTGATAAAACCGTCGCAGGCAATGAGTATGGCTACATGAGAACCATGCAGGGGTGGAACTCCCGTGAGCTTTGCTAAAGCTGTTCGATTGCTGGTAAAACAACTTTTATGAAATCCAAATAAGTGATTTGGAAAGGAGGATTTTATGAAGCAGACTGACATTCCTATTTGGGAACGTTATACCCTAACCATTGAAGAAGCGTCAAAATATTTTCGTATTGGCGAAAACAAGCTACGACGCTTGGCAGAGGAAAATAAAAATGCAAATTGGCTGATTATGAATGGCAATCGTATTCAGATTAAACGAAAACAATTTGAAAAAATTATAGATACATTGGACGCAATCTAGCGTCGCCAAAGGGTCTTGTATATGATAAAATAGTATTAAGTCGTATCAAGGCTCTTTCCATAAAGGAAAGGAGCAAATGCCATGTCAGAAAAAAGACGTGACAATAAAGGTCGAATCTTAAAGACTGGAGAGAGCCAACGAAAAGACGGAAGATACTTATACAAATATATAGATTCATTTGGAGAACCGCAATTTGTTTACTCGTGGAAACTTGTGGCTACAGACCGAGTACCAGCAGGAAAGCGTGATTGTATCTCACTTAGAGAGAAAATCGCAGAGTTACAGAAAGACATTCATGATGGTATTGATGTTGTAGGAAAGAAAATGACACTCTGCCAGCTTTACGCAAAACAGAACGCTCAAAGACCAAAGGTTAGAAAAAACACTGAAACTGGACGCAAATATCTTATGGATATTTTGAAGAAAGACAAGTTAGGTGTAAGAAGTATTGACAGTATTAAGCCATCAGACGCTAAAGAATGGGCTATTAGAATGAGTGAAAATGGTTATGCTTATCAAACCATCAATAACTACAAACGTTCTTTAAAGGCTTCATTCTATATTGCTATACAAGATGATTGTGTTCGGAAGAATCCATTTGACTTTCAACTGAAAGCAGTTCTTGATGATGATACTGTCCCTAAGACCGTACTAACAGAAGAACAGGAAGAAAAACTGTTAGCCTTTGCAAAAGCTGATAAAACCTACAGCAAAAATTATGATGAAATTCTGATACTCTTAAAAACAGGTCTTCGTATTTCAGAGTTTGGTGGTTTGACACTTCCAGATTTAGATTTTGAGAATCGTCTTGTCAATATAGACCATCAGCTATTGAGAGATACTGAAATTGGGTACTACATTGAAACACCAAAGACCAAAAGTGGCGAACGTCAAGTTCCTATGGTTGAAGAAGCCTATCAAGCATTTAAGCGAGTGTTAGCGAATCGAAAGAATGATAAGCGTGTTGAGATTGATGGATATAGTGATTTCCTCTTTCTTAATAGAAAGAACTATCCAAAAGTGGCAAGTGATTACAACGGCATGATGAAAGGTCTTGTTAAGAAATACAATAAGTATAACGAGGATAAATTGCCACACATCACTCCACATAGTTTGCGACATACATTCTGTACCAACTATGCAAATGCAGGAATGAATCCAAAGGCATTACAGTACATTATGGGACATGCTAATATAGCCATGACGCTGAACTATTACGCACATGCAACATTCGATTCTGCAATGGCAGAAATGAAACGCTTGAATAAAGAGAAGCAACAGGAGCGTCTTGTTGCTTAGTAGTACAAATGAATTTACTACTTATTTACCACTTCTGACAGCTAAGACATGAGGAAATATGCAAAGAAACGTGAAGTATCTTCCTACAGTAAAAATACTCGAAAGCACATAGAATAAGGCTTTACGAGCATTTAAGAAAATATAAAAAGATAATTAGAAATTTATACTTTGTTTAATGGAAAAAGAGTAGATCATAGGAAAGAGTTGGGAAACCAGCTCTTTTTTGAAAACAAATCTTCATTTTGAAAATCATCAAAAAAATGGTATAATGGTAGGAAAAGATTCGGCTAACAGTAATAGTGCTTTTAGAATAAGAGGGTAAGCAACCCTATAATCAAGATAAACTAAGATTTTGGAGGAAAAATGAGTAATATTAGTTTAACAACACTTGGTGGTGTACGTGAAAATGGGAAAAATATGTACATTGCTGAAATTGGAGAGTCCATTTTTGTTTTGAATGCAGGGTTAAAATATCCCGAAAATGAACAATTAGGGGTCGATGTGGTGATTCCAAAGATGGACTACCTTTTTGAAAATAAAGATCGAATTGCTGGGGTATTTTTAACTCACGGACATGCAGATGCTATTGGTGCTCTGCCTTATCTCTTGGCTGAAGCCAAGGTACCTGTATTTGGCTCTGAGTTGACCATTGAGTTGGCAAAACTCTTTGTCAAAGGAAATGACGCAGTCAAGAAATTTAATGATTTTCATGTTATTGATGAAGATACGGAGATTGATTTTGGTGGGACAGTGGTTTCCTTCTTCCCTACGACTTACTCCGTTCCAGAGAGCCTGGGAATTGTCTTGAAGACAGCTGAAGGGAGCATCGTTTATACAGGTGACTTCAAATTTGACCAGACAGCTAGTGAATCCTATGCGACAGACTTCGCTCGTTTGGCAGAAATCGGTCGTGACGGCGTCCTGGCTCTCCTCAGTGATTCGGCCAATGCGGACAGCAATATTCAGGTGGCTAGTGAAAGTGAAGTTAGAGATGAAATTACCCAAACCATTGCTGACTGGGAAGGTCGTATCATCGTTGCAGCTGTTTCCAGTAACCTTTCTCGTATCCAGCAGATTTTTGACGCTGCGGATAAAACAGGTCGACGTATCGTCTTGACAGGATTTGATATTGAAAATATCGTCCGCACAGCGATTCGTCTCAAGAAGTTGTCTTTAGCCAACGAAATTCTCTTGATTAAGCCGAAAGATATGTCTCGCTTTGAAGACCATGAGTTGATTATTCTTGAGACAGGTCGTATGGGTGAACCTATCAATGGACTTCGTAAGATGTCGATTGGTCGCCATCGTTATGTAGAAATCAAGGATGGGGACCTGGTCTATATTGCTACGGCTCCGTCTATTGCTAAAGAAGCCTTCGTTGCGCGTGTGGAAAATATGATTTATCAGGCAGGAGGGGTTGTCAAATTGATTACCCAAAGTTTACATGTATCAGGGCACGGAAATGCGCGTGATTTGCAGTTGATGATCAATCTCTTGCAACCTAAGTATCTCTTCCCAATTCAAGGGGAATACCGCGAGTTGGATGCCCATGCTAAGGCTGCTATGGCAGTAGGTATGTTGCCAGAACGCATTTTCATCCCTAAAAAGGGAACCAGCATGGCTTATGAGAATGGGGACTTTGTCCCGGCTGGCGCAGTTTCAGCAGGGGATGTCTTGATTGACGGGAATGCTATCGGTGATGTTGGAAATGTGGTTCTTCGTGATCGTAAGGTCTTGTCAGAAGATGGAATTTTCATCGTCGCAATCACCGTTAACCGTCGTGAGAAGAAAATTGTGGCCAAGGCTCGTGTTCACACGCGTGGATTTGTTTATCTCAAGAAGAGTCGCGATATTCTCCGTGAAAGTTCAGAATTGATTAATCAAACGGTAGAAGACTATCTTCAAGGAGATGACTTTGACTGGGCAGACCTTAAAGGGAAGGTTCGTGATAATCTTACCAAGTATCTCTTTGACCAAACCAAACGTCGTCCAGCTATTTTACCAGTAGTCATGGAAGCAAAATAATCGTTGAAATAAACAGGGAGAAAGTCGAGTTTCGGCTTTTTCTTATAGAAAAATAGAGGAAAAATTATGGCAGTAATGAAAATCGAGTATTACTCACAAGTTTTGGATATGGAGTGGGGAGTGAATGTTCTTTACCCCGATGCCAATCGAGTGGAAGAACCAGATTGTAAAGATATTCCCGTCTTGTACCTCTTGCATGGGATGTCTGGCAACCATAATAGCTGGCTCAAGCGGACCAATGTAGAACGCTTGCTTCGAGGAACCAATCTCATCGTTGTCATGCCTAATACCAGCAACGGTTGGTACACCGATACCCAATATGGTTTTGACTATTACACAGCTCTAGCAGAGGAATTGCCAGAGGTTTTAAAACGCTTCTTCCCTAACATGACTAGCAAGCGTGAAAAGACCTTTATCGCTGGTCTCTCTATGGGAGGCTATGGCTGTTTCAAATTGGCTCTTGCTACAAATTGTTTTTCTCATGCAGCTAGTTTTTCAGGTGCTCTTAGCTTTCAAGATTTTTCTCCTGAAAGCCAAGATTTGGGAACACCGGCTTATTGGAGAGGTGTGTTTGGGGAGATTAAAGATTGGACAGCTAGCCCCTATTCTCTTGAAAGTCTGGCTAAAAAATCGGATAAAAAGACCAAGCTCTGGGCTTGGTGTGGCGAGCAGGATTTCTTGTATGAAGCCAATAATCTCGCAGTGAAAAATCTCAAAAAACTAGGTTTTGATGTGACCTATAGCCATAGCGCTGGAACTCACGAGTGGTATTATTGGGAAAAACAATTGGAACGTTTTTTAGCAACCCTACCGATTGATTTCAAATTAGAAGAGAGATTGACTTAGTTTGAACTTCAGCATAGGGGGAGTAGGACTAAAATAAAATATGTTTTCACTAGACTTTTCAAACGAAAGTAGTAGAATAGTAATAAGATACTGGAGGAAAGAGAGTAGGAAATGTACCGTTATCAAATTGGCATTCCCGCATTAGAATATGATCAGTTTGTCAAAGACCATGAATTAGGCAATGTATTACAAAGTAGTGCTTGGGAAGAAGTGAAGTCTGACTGGGAACATGAGAAGTTTGGTGTTTACAGGGAAGAAAAATTACTGGCGACAGCTAGTATTTTGATTAGAACTCTTCCGCTAGGCTATAAAATGTTTTACATCCCAAGAGGACCTATATTGGATTATGGGGATACGGAACTTTTGAGTTTTGTCATTCAGTCCATTAAGTCTTATGCTCGCAGTAAGAGAGCGGTTTTTGTGACTTTCGATCCAAGTATTTGTCTATCTCAACATTTGGTTAATCAAGATAAAACAGAATATCCTGAAAAACTTTCTATTGTTGAGATTTTAGGGCAATTAGGAGTGAAGTGGTCTGGGCGGACAACCGAAATGGATGACACCATTCAGCCTCGTATTCAGGCGAAAATATATAAAGAAAATTTTGAAGAAGATAAACTTTCTAAATCAACAAAACAGGCTATTCGAACAGCACGGAATAAGGGGGTAGAGATTCAATTTGGCGGAACTGAATTATTGGAGTCTTTTTCCTTTTTGATGAAAAAAACCGAGAAGCGGAAAGAGATTCATTTGAGGAATGAAGCCTATTATAAAAAATTGTTAGATAATTTTAAGGACAAGGCCTACATCACCTTGGCAACCTTGGATGTCTCTAAACGTTCGCAAGAATTAGAAGAACAGTTGGCGAAAAATAGAGCCTTGGAAGAGACCTTTACTGAGTCGACTCGCACTTCAAAAGTAGAAGCGCAGAAGAAGGAAAAAGAACGTTTGTTAGAGGAATTGACTTTCCTGCAGGAATATATAGATGCAGGTCAAGCGAGAGTTCCCTTAGCGGCTACTTTGAGTTTGGAATTTGGTACTACCTCTGTCAATCTATATGCTGGTATGGATGATGCTTTTAAACGTTACAATGCTCCGATTTTAACTTGGTATGAAACGGCTCGCTATGCCTTTGAGCGAGGTATGGTCTGGCAAAATTTAGGTGGTGTTGAAAACTCTCTCAATGGTGGACTTTATCATTTTAAGGAAAAATTTAATCCAACGATTGAAGAATACTTGGGTGAATTTACAATACCTACCCATCCTCTCTATCCTCTGTTAAGACTTGCTCTTGATTTCCGTAAAACATTAAGAAAAAAACATAGAAAGTAAGTATATGGCACTAATTACACTCACGAAAGAAGAGTTTCAGGCTTATTCTGATCAGGTTTCTTCTCGTTCCTTTATGCAATCTGTCCAGATGGGGGATTTGCTAGAAAAAAGAGGGGCTCGAATTGTTTATCTTGCTTTGAAACAAGAAGGAGAGATTCAAGTTGCAGCTCTGGTTTATAGCTTGCCCATGCTGGGTGGTCTGCATATGGAGATCAATTCGGGGCCGATTTATACCCAACAAGATGCTCTTCCAGTTTTTTATGCGGAGTTAAAAGAATATGCCAAGCAAAATGGTGTATTAGAGTTGTTTGTAAAACCTTATGAAACTTATCAAACTTTTGATAGCCAAGGTAATCCAATAGATGCTGAGAAAAAAAATATCATTCATGGTTTAACTGATTTAGGTTATCAATTTGATGGCTTGACGACAGGTTATCCAGGTGGAGAGCCGGATTGGTTATACTATAAAGATTTGACTGAATTAACTGAAAAGAATTTGCTTAAAAGTTTTAGCAAAAAAGGGAAACCCTTGGTGAAAAAGGCTGAAACCTTTGGCATTCGGTTGAAAAAGTTAAAACGTGAAGAACTATCGATTTTTAAGAACATCACAAAAGAAACCTCTGAACGTAGAGAATATAGTGATAAAAGTTTAGAATATTATGAGCATTTTTATGATGTTTTTGGAGAACAAGCTGAGTTTCTCATAGCAACCTTAAATTTTTCGGAGTATATGAGCAAATTGCAAGGTGAGCAAAGTAAACTAGAAGAAATCTTGGACAAGTTGCGACTTGATTTGAGTAAAAATCCTCATTCTGAGAAAAAACAAAATCAACTGAGAGAATATTCTAGTCAATTTGAAACGTTTGAAGTTCGAAAAGCAGAAGCGAGAGACTTGATTGAAAAATATGGAGAAGAAGATATTGTTTTAGCCGGGAGTTTATTTGTTTATATGCCTCAGGAAACGACTTATCTCTTTAGTGGTTCCTACACTGAATTTAATAAGTTCTATGCCCCTGCGCTACTTCAAAAATATGTTATGTTGGAAAGCATAAAACGTGGAATACCTAAATACAACTTCCTAGGGATTCAAGGGATTTTTGATGGAAGTGATGGTGTTTTGCGTTTTAAACAAAATTTTAATGGCTATATTGTACGCAAAGCAGGTACTTTCCGTTATCATCCATCGCCTTTAAAATACAAAGCTATCCAGTTACTCAAAAAAATAGTAGGACGTTAAGATGAAAAAGCCAGTATTTAGATTTCTTTTAGCTTCTTTTAGTAAAATAGACTTTATTTGCTAGAAAGGTGGAGAGAAATGCGCTGGCTTTTTCGTTTAATAGGGGTTTTCTTTTCTTTTGTTTGGCGTTTGTTTTGGCGCCTGGTTTGGTTAGTTGTGCTCTTATGTATTCTTGCTTTCGGACTTCTCTGGTATCTTAACGGAGATTTTCAAGGAGCGCTAAAGCAAGCAGAGCGGTCAGTCAAGATTGGTCAACAAAGTATTGACCAATGGGAAAAAACAGGGCAACTGCCTAAGTTGAATCAGACAGATAGCCACCAGCATTCTGAAGGAAGATGGCCACAGGCTTCTGCTCGTATTTACTTGGATCCCCAGATGGATTCACACTTTCAAGAAGCTTATGTAGAAGCGATTCAGAATTGGAATCAAACGGGTGCTTTTAACTTTGAAATTGTCACCGAGTCCAGCAAGGCAGATATCTTGGCTACGGAGGTGAATGACGGAGGTACTCCTGTGGCAGGAGAGGCGGAAAGTCAGACCAATCTCTTGACGGGGCAATTCTTGTCTGTAACGGTGCGGTTGAATCATTATTATTTGTCCAATCCAAACTATGGCTATTCCTATGAGCGAATTGTCCATACGGCAGAACATGAGTTGGGGCATGCGATTGGCTTGGACCATACAGATGAGAAGTCTGTGATGCAACCTGCAGGTTCCTTTTATGGTATTCAGGAAGAGGATGTTGAAAGACTTCGAAAATTATATGAGACCAATGAGTAGGGGACTATCTTTCCCTACTTTTTTGCTATAATGGAATTATGAACAACTTGATTAAATCAAAACTAGAGCTCTTGCCGACCAGCCCTGGTTGCTACATTCACAAGGATAAAAACGGCACCATTATCTATGTAGGAAAGGCAAAAAATCTGCGTAACCGCGTGCGGTCCTATTTCCGTGGAAGTCATGATACCAAAACAGAGGCTTTGGTGTCTGAGATTGTGGATTTTGAATTTATCGTTACGGAGTCTAATATTGAGGCACTTCTCCTAGAAATCAACCTGATTAAGGAAAACAAGCCCAAGTACAATATCATGCTCAAGGATGATAAGTCCTATCCTTTCATCAAGATTACCAATGAACGCTATCCTCGTTTGATTATTACCCGTCAGGTCAAAAAGGACGGCGGTCTCTACTTTGGACCTTATCCAGATGTGGGGGCAGCCAATGAAATCAAGCGGTTGCTGGATCGAATTTTCCCTTTTCGCAAGTGTACCAATCCACCCTCTAAGGTCTGCTTTTACTACCATATCGGTCAATGTATGGCCCATACCATCTGTAAGAAGGATGAGGCTTATTTCAAGTCCATGGCCCAGGAGGTCTCTGATTTTCTGAAAGGGCAGGATGACAAAATCATTGATGATCTCAAGGGCAAGATGGCAACGGCAGCCCAGACTATGGAATTTGAACGTGCAGCGGAATACCGTGACCTGATTCAGGCTATTGGAACGCTTCGAACCAAGCAACGGGTTATGGCTAAGGATCTCCAAAATCGAGATGTCTTTGGCTACTATGTAGACAAGGGTTGGATGTGTGTTCAGGTTTTCTTTGTTCGCCAGGGCAAGCTCATCGAACGAGATGTTAACTTCTTCCCCTACTACAATGATCCGGATGAGGACTTCTTGACCTATGTGGGACAATTTTATCAAGAAAAATCTCACCTGATTCCCAATGAAGTATTGATTCCTCAGGATATTGACCAAGAAGCAGTCAAGGCCTTGGTGGATACCAAGGTACTCAAACCCCAACGTGGCGAGAAAAAGCAACTGGTCAATTTGGCTATAAAGAATGCTCGAGTCAGCCTAGAGCAGAAATTTAATCTGCTAGAGAAATCTGTCGAAAAGACCCAAGGAGCTATTGAAAATCTAGGTCGTTTGCTCCAAATTCCGACTCCAGTTCGCATCGAGTCCTTCGATAACTCCAATATCATGGGAACTAGCCCTGTTTCTGCCATGGTGGTCTTTGTCAACGGCAAACCAAGTAAGAAGGATTATCGTAAGTATAAAATCAAGACTGTCGTTGGGCCAGACGACTATGCTAGTATGCGTGAGGTTATTCGCAGACGCTATGGCCGAGTTCAACGTGAGGCTTTGACTCCGCCAGATTTGATTGTGATTGATGGTGGACAAGGTCAAGTCAATATTGCCAAGCAAGTCATCCAAGAGGAACTAGGCTTGGATATTCCAATTGCTGGGCTGCAAAAGAATGATAAGCACCAAACCCATGAATTGCTCTTTGGAGATCCGCTTGAGGTGGTGGAGTTGTCTCGCAATTCTCAGGAATTTTTCCTCCTCCAACGCATTCAAGATGAGGTGCACCGCTTTGCCATTACTTTCCACCGCCAACTGCGCTCCAAAAATTCCTTTTCATCACAACTGGATGGAATTGACGGTCTGGGACCTAAACGCAAGCAGAATCTTATGAAGCATTTCAAGTCTCTGACAAAAATCAAGGAAGCCAGTGTGGATGAGATTGTCGAAGTTGGAGTGCCGAGACTTGTCGCAGAGGCTGTGCAAAACAAGTTGAACCCGCATGAAACAGAAACCTTGCCTCAAGTGGCAGAAGAAAGAGTAGATTACCAAATGGAAGGAAACCACAATGAAACATAAAATCGCAATTTTATCAGATATTCATGGAAATGCGACGGCTTTAGAAGCAGTGATTGCAGATGCTAAAAATCAAGGGGTCAGTGAATACTGGCTTCTGGGAGATATTTTTCTTCCTGGTCCAGGCGCAAATGACTTAGTCGCCCTGCTAAAGGACCTTCCTATCACAGCCAGTGTTCGAGGAAATTGGGATGATCGTGTCCTTGAGGCCTTGGATGGCGAATATGGTTTGGAACATCCGAAAGAAATCCAGTCAATGCGCATGACCCAGTTTTTGATGGAGCGAATGGATCCTGCAACGATTGTCTGGCTACGAAGCTTGCCTTTGCTGGAAAAGAAAGAAATTGACGGATTGCGCTTTTCTATCTCTCATAATTTGCCAAATAAGAACTATGGTGGTGACTTGCTAGTTGAGAATGATACAGAGAAATTTGACCAACTCCTAGATGATGAAGTTGACGTGGCAGTCTATGGTCATGTTCACAAGCAGTTGCTTCGTTATGGCAGTCAAGGGCAACAAATCATCAATCCAGGGTCGATTGGCATGCCCTATTTTAATTGGGAGGCGTTAAAAAATCACCGTGCCCAGTATGCCGTGATAGAAGTTGAAGATGGGGAATTGGTAAATATCCTATTTCGTAAAGTCGCTTATGACTACGAAGCGGAGTTAGAATTGGCCAAGTCCAAGGGCCTTCCCTTTATCGAAATGTATGAAGAGCTACGTCGTGAAGATAACTATCAGGGGCACAATCTGGAACTCTTAACCAGCTTAATTGAAAAGCATGGGTATGTAGAAGATGTGAAGAATTTTTTTGATTTTTTGTAAGAGTTTCCTAAAATAACCAATGCAAACTAAAAACGATTGACTGGTCCAATCGTTTTTAATATATCTTATACTCAATGAAAATTAAAGAGCAAACTAGTAAGCAAGCTGTAGGCATTACTTGAGTACGGCAAGGCGAAGCTGACGTGGTTTGAAGAGATTTTCGAAGAGTATTATTGTAACTGAGATTGATCTGGGAGGTAAGAGCCACCTAGATAGGTATTGCTGAGTTTTTCGAGTGTTCCGTCTTGGTAGAGTTCTTTGAGTGCTTTATCAAATTGCTCTTTAAACTCTTTCTGATCACTTGAGAAAACGATATAATTGCTAGGACTATTAGTAGAAGACAAGTCAACCACAGAAAGGTCTAAGCCACGGTCCTTGATAATCTTTTGAACGGATACCTTGTCAAAAACGAGGAAATCAAATTCGCCGTTAGAGAGGTCTAGGATTCGTTTGCCGATATCTTCACCAGAAAAATCGATAGTAGCAGGATTATCAGTGTGTTTTTGATTCCAGTTATTGATGAATTGAGCGTTTGAAGTTCCGGTATCCTCTTGCGTTGTTTTACCAGCGATTTGGTCAAGTGAAGTCAAAGGATTTTTCTTGTTGCTGACGAGGACGAGGGGATTGTTTGAAATTGGAAGTGAGTAAAGGTATTTTTCAGCACGCTCTTTTGTGTAACTCAGGTTGTTGGCTGCAGCCTGATAGTGACCAGAATCAAGTCCTGGGAAGATACTCTCCCAGGCAGTTCTTTGAAATTGAATCTCGTAGTCGCTGAGTTTTTCATCAACTGCTTTTAGAACTTCAATATCGAAGCCTGTCAGATTGCCCTTGTCTTCGTAGTCAAATGGTGGCACATCGCCAGCTGTAGCAACGACGATTGTCTTTTGAGAGCTGGTTTCTTTAGGTGTAGCTTGATTTCCACAGGCAACCAAAAAGGGGATGATGGCTAGTAATAGGCTGAATTTTTTCATAATATCTCCATTCAAATGTAAAGTTATCTGCTAGTTTATCAGAAACTTTCCTGATAAACCAATATATATCTTTTATGTCCGTGATAGAAAAAACTTAATCATGAAAAATCTCTGCAAGCTCTTTCAAAATATGGTAGAATGGAAGCAGTAGAATTAGAAAAGGAAATCGATTATGAAATTTCTTGAATTAAATAAAAAACGTCATGCGACCAAGCAGTTCACTGATAAGCCTGTTGATCCTAAAGATGTTCGTACGGCTATCGAAATCGCAACCTTGGCACCAAGCGCCCACAACAGCCAGCCTTGGAAATTTGTGGTGGTACGTGAGAAAAATGCCGAACTAGCAAAATTGGCTTACGGTTCCAACTTTGAACAGGTATCATCAGCGCCTGTAACTATTGCCTTGTTTACAGACACAGATTTGGCTAAACGTGCTCGTAAGATTGCTCGAGTTGGTGGTGCTAACAATTTCTCAGAAGAACAACTTCAATACTTCATGAAAAATTTGCCAGCTGAATTTGCCCGTTACAATGAACAACAAGTCAGTGACTACCTAGCCCTCAATGCAGGTTTGGTTGCCATGAACTTGGTTCTGGCTCTTACAGATCAGGGAATCGGATCAAATCTGATCCTTGGATTTGACAAATCAAAAGTCAATGAGGTTTTAGAAATCGAAGACCGTTTCCGCCCAGAACTCTTGATTACAGTAGGTTACACAGACGAGAAATTGGAACCAAGCTACCGCTTGCCAGTAGATGAAATCATCGAGAAAAGATAGAAGGAAGATAATATGACAGCAATTGATTTTACAGCAGAAGTAGAAAAACGCAAAGAAGACCTCTTGGCTGACTTGTTTAGCCTTTTGGAAATTAACTCTGAACGTGATGATAGCAAGGTTGATGCTGAGCATCCATTTGGACCTGGGCCGGTAAAAGCCTTGGAAAAATTCCTTGAAATCGCAGACCGTGATGGCTACCCAACTAAAAATGTTGACAACTATGCAGGACATTTTGAGTTTGGTGATGGAGAAGAAGTTCTCGGAATCTTTGCCCACATGGACGTGGTGCCAGCTGGTAGCGGTTGGGACACAGACCCTTACACACCAACTATCAAAGACGGTCGTCTTTATGCGCGTGGAGCTTCTGATGACAAGGGACCTACAACAGCTTGTTACTATGGCTTGAAAATCATCAAAGAATTGGGACTTCCAACTTCTAAAAAAGTTCGCTTCATCGTCGGAACAGACGAAGAATCAGGCTGGGCAGATATGGACTACTACTTCGAGCACGTAGGACTTGCAAAACCAGACTTTGGTTTCTCTCCAGACGCTGAATTCCCTATCATCAATGGTGAAAAAGGAAATATCACTGAATACCTCCACTTTGCAGGTGAAAATGCAGGCGCTGCTCGTCTTCATAGCTTCACAGGTGGTTTGCGTGAAAATATGGTGCCTGAATCAGCAACAGCCGTTGTTTCAGGTGATTTGACTGACTTGCAAGCTAAACTAGATGCCTTTGTTGCAGAACACAAACTCAGAGGAGAAATTCAAGAAGAAGCTGGCCAATACAGGGTGACCATCATTGGTAAATCAGCCCACGGTGCTATGCCTGCTTCAGGTGTCAATGGTGCGACTTACCTAGCCCTCTTCCTCAGCCAGTTTGACTTTGCTGGACCTGCAAAAGACTATCTTGAAATTGCTGGTAAGATTCTTTTGAACGACCATGAGGGTGAAAATCTCAAGATTGCTCATGTGGATGAAAAGATGGGTGCCCTTTCTATGAATGCGGGTGTCTTCCGCTTCGATGAAACAAGTGCTGACAATACGATTGCCCTCAACATCCGTTATCCAAAGGGAACAAGTCCAGAGCAAATCAAGTCAATCCTTGAAAACTTGCCAGTTGCTTCTGTTAGCCTTTCTGAGCACGGTCATACCCCTCACTATGTGCCAATGGAAGATCCACTTGTGCAAACCTTGTTGAATGTCTATGAAAAACAAACAGGCCTACAAGGTCACGAGCAAGTCATCGGTGGTGGAACCTTTGGTCGCTTGCTCGAACGTGGGGTTGCCTACGGAGCCATGTTCCCAGACTCAATTGACACCATGCACCAAGCCAATGAATTTATCGCCTTGGACGATCTTTTCCGAGCAGCAGCAATCTATGCCGAAGCTATTTATGAATTGATCAAATAAAACGATAGAAGTCTGAGATTGTATGCTTAGACTTCTTTTTGGAGGGAAAGTAGATGTCTCAAATTGAAAGAATCAAGCAGGCTATTATGGCAGATCCACAAAATGCCAGCTATACAGAACGCGGAATCGAACCTCTCTTTGCAGCGCCAAAGACTGCTCGCATCAATATCATCGGTCAAGCACCGGGGCTTAAAACGCAGGAGGCAGGACTTTACTGGAAGGACAAAAGTGGTGATCGTTTGCGGGACTGGCTAGGTGTGGATGAAGATACCTTTTACAATTCAGGTTATTTTGCTGTTCTGCCCATGGATTTCTACTTTCCAGGGCATGGTAAGTCAGGTGACTTGCCACCGAGAACAGGCTTTGCTGAAAAATGGCATCCACAGCTCTTGCAAGAATTACCAGATATTCAATTGACCCTCTTGATTGGGCAATATGCCCAGGCCTACTATTTAAAGGAGAAAATCAGTGGCAAGGTGACAGAACGGGTAAAACACTACCAGAACTACTTGCCAACCTATTTTCCACTAGTTCACCCCTCACCGCGAAATCAAATCTGGATGGCCAAAAATCCTTGGTTTGAGTCAGAAGTGGTGCCAGATTTGAAAAAAAGAATTAAAACTATTTTAGGAGAAAAAAAGAATTAAAACTATTTTAGGAGAAAAAGAATGAAAGAAATAACCTTTGACGCATTTTACCAGCTTTACCAAAATGACCAACTTTCTCTAGTAGACGTGAGAGAAGTGGATGAGTTTGAAGCTCTTCACTTAGAAGGCGCTCAGAATCTTCCTCTGAGTCAATTAGCCGATATCTATGATCAGTTGGACAAGGACCAGTTACATTATGTTATTTGTAAATCTGGAATGAGATCGGCGCGTGCTTGCCAATTCTTATCAGAACAAGGTTATGAGGTTATCAATGTTCAAGGTGGCATGTTAGCCTTTGAAGAACTTTAAACAGCAGATTTTTCTCCTACTTGGCGTAGACTGGGTAGGAGAATCTTATTTTTAGACAATTCTCATTTTTAAGAATCTTGAAAACATTCAATATTTACTTCGTGAAGCTTTTTTCATACTCCTATTCATGATATACTAGGTCAGTATTTTATAAATATGAAGGAGATTTTCATGGCTAAAAAAGGTGCCTTAACAGGTTTACTCCTGTTTGGAATATTTTTTGGTGCGGGGAACTTGATTTTTCCGCCTTCTCTAGGTGCTCTATCTGGAGAACATTTTCTTCCTGCCATCGCAGGTTTTGTCTTTTCAGGCGTCGGTATCGCCGTCTTGACTCTTATTATTGGAACGCTAAATCCTAAAGGATATATCTACGAGATTTCAACAAAGATAGCGCCTTGGTTTGCGACTCTTTACCTCTCGGTTCTTTATTTGTCAATCGGTCCATTCTTTGCTATCCCACGTACTGCTACAACAGCTTACGAAGTAGGGATTAGCCCCCTTTTGTCGGATGCAAATAAAGGTCTTGGCTTGATTGTCTTTACGGTTCTTTACTTTGCAGCAGCCTATTTGATTTCGCTTAATCCATCTAAAATCTTGGACCGTATCGGTCGTGTTTTAACACCAGTCTTTGCAATCTTGATTGTCATCTTGGTTGTCCTAGGAGCTATCAAATACGGTGGAACAAGTCCTCAAGCTGCTTCAGCTGCTTATCAAGCTTCTGCTTTTGGTACAGGTTTCCTAGAAGGTTACAATACCTTGGATGCCCTTGCTTCAGTTGCCTTTAGCGTAATCGCAGTTCAAACCTTGAAACAACTTGGCTTCTCAAGTAAGAAAGAATATATTTCAACTATTTGGGTGGTTGGTATCGTTGTTGCCCTTGCCTTCAGCGCTCTTTATATCGGTTTAGGTTTCCTTGGAAATCATTTCCCGGTACCAGCTGAGGCGATGAAGGGTGGAACACCAGGTGTTTACATCTTGTCACAAGCCACTCAAGAAATCTTTGGCTCAACAGCTCAACTCTTCCTTGCAGCTATGGTTACCGTAACCTGCTTCACAACAACAGTTGGTTTGATTGTGTCAACAGCTGAGTTCTTTAATGAGCGTTTCCCACAAATCAGTTATAAGGTTTATGCGACGGCCTTTACCTTGATTGGATTTGCTATTGCCAATTTGGGTCTTGATGCGATTATCAAGTACTCAATCCCTGTACTGGTTATCTTGTACCCAATCACGATTGCTATCGTTATGATTGTCATTGTCAACAAATTTGTTGCCCTTTCAAAACCAGGTATGCAGTTGACAATTGCTGTTGTTACAGCTATTGCCATTGCAAGCGTACTAGGAAGCTCATTTAAGGTTGAGTTTCTTGCAAACCTTGTCAATGCTCTTCCTTTTGCCAAGGCATCACTCCCATGGTTAGTACCAGCCGTTGTCGGAATCTTGCTCTCATTGGTTCTACCAAACAAGCAGGAAAGTGATGTTTTTGAAATGGAATAATCACTAATACTCTTCGAAAATCTCTTCAAACCGCGTCAACGTCGCCTTGCCGTATGTGTAGGATACTGACTACGTCAGTTCCATCTACAACCTCAAAACNNATTTTCATTGAGTATAAAATCACTTTTGTAGCCAAGTCTACAGGAGTGATTTTCTTTTTTTATCCGATGATAAATGTGTTATAATAGGTAGCAAAAGAGGTAAATAAATGAATCAAACAGTAGAATATATCAAAGAACTAACAGCCATTGCATCGCCAACAGGCTTCACTCGTGAGATTTCGGACTATTTAGTCAAGACTCTAGAAGCTTTTGGTTACCAGCCGGTTCGCACAGCTAAGGGTGGTGTCAATGTGACCATTAAAGGTCAAAATGATGAAGAGCATCGCTATGTGACTGCCCATGTGGATACGCTGGGGGCCATTGTCCGTGCAGTCAAACCAGACGGTCGTCTCAAAATGGACCGTATCGGTGGTTTTCCTTGGAACATGATTGAAGGTGAAAACTGTACCGTTCATGTGGCTAGCACAGGTCAAAAAGTATCAGGAACCATCCTCATCCACCAAACTTCTTGCCATGTCTATAAGGATGCAGGAACTGCAGAACGCACGCAGGATAATATGGAAGTGCGTTTGGACGCCAAAGTAACCAGTGAAAAAGAAACTCGTGCTCTTGGTATTGAGGTCGGTGATTTTATCAGCTTTGATCCACGAACCGTCGTGACAGAGACAGGTTTTATCAAGTCTCGTCATTTGGATGACAAGGTCAGCGCAGCGATTTTGCTTAAGCTCCTTCGTATCTATAAGGAAGAGAAGATTGAATTGCCCGTAACAACCCATTTTGCTTTTTCAGTCTTTGAAGAAGTGGGGCATGGGGCTAATTCTAATATTCCTGATCAGGTAGTAGAATATCTGGCTGTGGATATGGGAGCTATGGGAGATGACCAGCAAACAGATGAGTATACAGTGTCTATCTGTGTCAAGGATGCTTCAGGCCCTTATCACTATGACTTCCGTCAACATTTGGTGGCCTTGGCGAAAGAGCAAAATATTCCATTTAAGCTGGATATCTATCCATTTTATGGATCGGACGCTTCAGCGGCTATGTCTGCAGGGGCTGAGGTCAAGCATGCCCTTCTTGGTGCGGGTATCGAGTCTAGTCATTCTTATGAGCGCACTCATATTGACTCGGTGGTCGCAACAGAACGAATGGTCGATGCTTATCTTAAGAGCGCATTGGTAGACTAATATGTGTCTAATTTGTCAGAGAATTGAGCTCATCAAGAAGGGAGAAAATCCCTATTTTGTCAAAGAGTTGGAAACAGGCTATGTGGTCATTGGAGATCACCAGTATTTTTCAGGCTATAGTCTCTTTCTAGCCAAGGAACACGTCACCGAATTGCACCATTTGAAAAAGGAAACAAGACTCCGTTTTCTCGAAGAAATGAGTCTAGTCCAAGAGGCAGTTGCCAAGGCCTTTACTGCTGAGAAAATGAATATCGAACTGCTAGGAAATGGCGATGCCCATCTCCACTGGCACCTTTTCCCTAGACGAAGAGGTGATATGAATGGTCACGGTCTCAGGGGACGTGGTCCAGTCTGGTGGGTTCCCTTTGAAGAAATGACAGCAGAAACCTGCCAAGCAAAATCGGAAGAGATTAAAAGATTAGTCGAATGTTTATCGTCAGAACTATATAAACTATTAGAAATAAAGGAGTAGAAATGAAAAAAAGATACCTTGTCTTGACAGCCTTGCTAGCCTTGAGTCTAGCAGCTTGTTCACAAGAAAAAGCAAAAAATGAAGATGGAGAAGCTAAGACAGAACAGACAGCCAAAGCTGATGGAACAGTAGGAAGTAAGTCTCAAGGAGCTGCCCAGAAAAAAGCAGAGGTGGTCAATAAAGGAGACTACTACAGCATCCAAGGAAAATACGATGAAATCATCGTAGCCAATAAACACTATCCATTGTCTAAGGACTATAACCCAGGGGAAAATCCAACAGCCAAGGCAGAGTTGGTCAAACTCATCAAAGCGATGCAAGAGGCAGGTTTCCCAATCAGTGATCATTACAGTGGCTTTAGAAGTTATGAAACTCAGACTAAGCTCTATCAAGATTATGTCAATCAAGATGGGAAAGAAGCTGCCGACCGTTATTCTGCCCGTCCTGGCTATAGCGAGCACCAGACAGGTTTAGCCTTTGATGTGATTGGGACTGATGGTGATTTGGTGACAGAAGAAAAAGCGGCCCAATGGCTCTTGGACCATGCGGCTGATTATGGCTTTGTTGTCCGTTATCTCAAAGGTAAGGAAAAGGAAACAGGCTATATGGCTGAGGAATGGCACCTTCGTTATGTCGGAAAAGAAGCTAAAGAAATTGCTGAGAGTGGTCTTAGTTTGGAAGAATACTATGGCTTTGAAGGCGGAGATTACGTCGATTAAAAAATAAACTTTTCTCTTGCAATTCCAGATAAATAGTGTATAATAGATGGGTATGTGAAAAACATACTTGTGGGAGGTAAAAATCTCTAATTACCGCCAAAACCACAAAGGAGGATTTAAAAATGGCTAAAAAAGTCGAAAAACTTGTAAAATTGCAAATCCCTGCTGGTAAAGCTACACCAGCTCCACCGGTTGGACCTGCTCTTGGTCAAGCTGGTATCAACATCATGGGATTCACAAAAGAGTTCAACGCTCGTACAGCTGACCAAGCTGGTATGATCATTCCAGTTGTTATCTCAGTTTACGAAGATAAATCATTTACTTTCATCACTAAAACACCACCAGCTGCTGTTCTTTTGAAAAAAGCTGCAGGTGTTGAAAAAGGATCAGGTACACCTAACAAAACTAAAGTTGCTACAGTTACTCGTGCACAAGTACAAGAAATTGCAGAAACTAAGATGCCAGATTTGAACGCAGCAAACGTAGAGTCTGCAATGCGTATGATCGAAGGTACTGCTCGTTCTATGGGATTCACTGTTGTTGACTAATCAATAACACCCCAATATAACCCGCAAGACTTCATCATTTCGAGAAGTGACGTGGGAGATGAAAATCGATTGAACCACTTACAAGGAGAATAGAAAATGGCTAAAAAAAGCAAACAACTTCGTGCTGCTCTTGAGAAAATCGACAGCACAAAAGCATACAGCGTAGAAGAAGCTGTAGCACTTGCAAAAGAAACTAACTTTGCAAAATTTGACGCAACTGTAGAAGTTGCTTACAACTTGAACATCGACGTTAAAAAAGCTGACCAACAAATCCGTGGAGCAATGGTATTGCCAAACGGTACTGGTAAAACTTCACGCGTTCTTGTTTTCGCACGTGGTGCAAAAGCTGAAGAAGCAAAAGCTGCTGGTGCAGACTTTGTTGGTGAAGATGACCTTGTTGCTAAAATCAACGACGGTTGGTTGGACTTCGACGTAGTTATCGCTACACCTGACATGATGGCTCTTGTTGGACGTCTTGGACGTGTCCTTGGACCACGTAACTTGATGCCAAACCCTAAAACTGGTACTGTAACTATGGATGTTGCTAAAGCAGTTGAAGAGTCTAAAGGTGGTAAAATCACTTACCGTGCTGACCGTGCAGGTAACGTTCAAGCAATCATCGGTAAAGTATCATTTGAAGCTGAAAAATTGGTTGAAAACTTCAAAGCTTTCAACGAAACAATCCAAAAAGCAAAACCAGCTACAGCTAAAGGAACTTACGTAACAAACTTGACTATCACAACTACTCAAGGTGTTGGTATCAAAGTTGATGTAAACTCACTTTAATCAGTAGTTAAAGTAATGTAAAAAAGTTGAAGACGCTATGTCTCAACTTTTTTTGATTTCAAAATATCTTCTTGTAAGGTAATACTCAATGAAAATCAAAGAGCAAACTAGGAAGCTAGCCGCAGGCTGTACTTGAGTACGGCAAGG
>NZ_VMMI01000002.1:0-9483 GCF_013277125.1 Streptococcus sp. 4094
TTGATGGCTGTATTCAAGGCTGTCTTAGACGCTTCTAGTTCTGACTTGTCAGCAGATCTCACTTCATACGGAATGTTGATAATTTCCGTACTATTATCTGCATAAGTCACTACAACCTCAATAGTATGAGTTCCAAGAGCAGTTGGATAAGTCGTACCATCTTTTAAGGTTGCTGACGCTTTATCAGCAACGGTTACAGCATCCAGCAATTCTTCATTTGTAGGGTTGCTTCCGCCAACTACTTTGCTAATTTTAGTCGTTTCAACCTCATGTTTTGGAACAGTAACAGTATAGTCACGTGCAGCACTTTCTGAATCCCCTGAACCTTTAGTCTCTATAATATTAACCGTACGGTTTGTAGTTCCTAAAGTTCCATTAGAGATAACAAGCTTATCGCCTACTTTCTTAACAGCAGTATCTGTAGACGCCCAGCTGTTTTCACTAGTAAGAGTGACAGTCTTCGTTCCATCATTTTCTGTAGGAATATTAAATGTAACCTTATCTGCATCTGTTGGAACACTGAACTCATAATCACCATTCATTTTCGCCATTGACGTCAACTCTGCTGGTTTCGGATGTTTAATAACGACTTCTGCACTGCTATCAGATTCTGTTCTATCATTACCAGAAGTATACACAACTTTGGCGATAATTTTTCTACCTGCAGCAAGAGTTTGACCTTGAGTTAACGGAACTGAAATATTATCTTTCTTATCGTAGTTGCCTTCTTTAGCCACCACTGTTTCACCAATCTTAACAGGATCCTTAGTAGTGTCAGTTGCATCATAAAGTTCTACAGTCGTTCCGCTGTTCACGTTGTTGACAGTTACACTATCTTGTCCAGCTTCAATAGGAGTTGTTTGAATATTTGGTTTTAAAGGTTTTACGACAAAGTATATTGGCAAAATTTCCGAACGTGCATCAGAATAGTCAACTCCTCCAGTATCCGTAGGATATAGCACTTGAATCTTATCTATCTTTTTACCGAGATAATCAGCATCCATAGTATTACGTATGCTATTAGAATATCCCCTAGATTCCCAGAAATATTTTACGTTACTTGTTTGATTTGGCGTTAGATACCCACCAGATGCACTAGTAGAACTTGTAAATCGAGTACCAAAAGTTGTTGTATAAACACCACCATTATTCGCAGTCGCATGATAGACTGGTGTATTGATTGTTACAGTTTTAACTTCATCTTTAGTTGCACCATTTCCATCTGTTACATGGTAGGTAACTTTTACTACTCCTATTTTATCAAGACCTGCTTCTGCTGTACTTGGTTTTGTCTGCCAAGCTACCTCTACATCTGATGGTTTGGCAACGTCAGTTCCATTAGCTTGGAATTTAACATAGTTGGCTGCATCTTTCCCGTGGAGCAAGGCTTTACCGTAGACTTGTCCAAACTTAGCTTGTTTCTCTACAACGGTTGGATAAACCGTTACTGGTACTGTTACTTCCGTTACAGGTCTTGTTTGATTATTCGTGCCTGTCTTTTCAGAGATGAGCAATGTTGCAGTGTGTGTACCTACTGTCGTAAAGTCAGGTGCCTCTTTCCAAGTAGCAGTCAAGTAGTTTGGAAGAGCTGTTGTTCGACCATTTTCTTGATAGTTCAAGACACGTTCTGGATGACTGTTCAATTCAGTAAGTGTAGCATTCCCTACGATTTGTTTGACAGGTTTACCTTCAAACGTACGATTCTCTACAACACCATATTCTCTAGCATCACTTGTTTGACCAAAGGCTGTTTGAGTTACTGTAACTTTAGTTGCCGAATAACCAGCTTTATTAGCTTGTTCTGTTTGGTGTAGGTACTTACCTTCTGGTAGCGTGTAAGTCCAAGTTCCATTAGTCGGCGTGACATCCACTTCTGTATTATCTTGGAAACGAAGTGTCACCTTGGAAGCATTACCAACAACCGTACCTGAAATCGTACGATCTGTGTCTCTCAGTTTATCACCAGAAGTGGCAGTGATTGCCGGAGCTTCCGGTTTGGCTACCTTAGAACTTGGAACCTCAATCGTTGAGCCATCTGGGAAGGTTGCTACTACAGTTTTACTTTCTTCATTCGTTGTACCTGCTGTAAATGTCACACCCTGACCATTGATTGTTGGTAGATTGGTATTCGTTTTATTTAGATCTTGCAATTTAGTAGCAAAACCAGTTTTAGCAGAATCTGTGAAGTTTCCATTCACTATATCGCTATTTCCATACACTACTTTTTGGTCATCTGATGGATAAACAATCGATCCACCTTTAGACTCTGCTAATGAAGAAACCGTTAAGGTATGGGTTTTAGTTGCTGTTGCACCTGCCGCATCTCGTACGGTGTAGGTTACTGTGTAATCTCCCTTTTTGAGATAGTCATTCGTTGCTAAGATAACTGCTTGTCCATCTTTTTGGATGGTGACACTTACATTCTCACGCGCTGGACTTCCTACGGTCTCATTGGCATCATCTTCTGCGTCCGTTACTGTGACAAGAGATTTCAATCCTGCCAGCGTCAAGCTGCCATCTGCTGTGTAATCGTGCGTATTTGGCTCGTTTACAGCAATGCTTGGATCTGTATTGGTTGCAGTTGCTCGTGCAAAATCTCCAGAAGGATTATTTGCCGCATTATCATAATGAACACGAGCAATTACGCTATTATTAGACGAAGGAATGGTAAATGGAATATCTGCCTTCGTATTGGCATCTTTAATGTGTAGTTTCAGTAGTTTTTCTGATGGATTATTGCTTTGTTCCTCTGTTAAGTCAGTTGTGCTTCTTCCAGTAGCTGTGAAACTGCCACCACTTGTTGCAGAGCGTTCTTCCACTACCTGCCATCCTCCAGCAGCAGTCTTACTAACTCCATACTGGTACTTGCTTCCATCTTTACTTGCAATCGTTACATAGAATCGACTAGCATCATGCGGTACACGAACAACAATATCACGTCCTGCTTGAAGTGGCGTTCCTTCAAATCTTGCTTGTCCTAAGCTAACGGTAACATTTTGTGGTGCAGAAATCATGCCACCAATTTCTTGCTTGACTGAAACAGGGTTAGCTACCTTAGTTGTCGCATCTTGTTTTTCATTTTGCGAGAGCAGTTCCCCATCTTGCAAGTCATAGGTCCAGGCACCAGTCGTTCCAACTGTTGTTGAAACTTCCTTGTTATTTTGTAAGGTAATCTTAATAGTTGCACCCGGAATACCTGTACCTGATATACTACGAGTCGTTGAACTCAAGTTTTGTCCGTATCCTGATTCTGGTGTTACTGTTGGCATTGCTGGTACAGCAATATCTGATCCAGTCACAAGCTTTTCAGAACCATCTTCAAAAGTCAGTTTGACAACATTACCTAATCCAGAATCTGTCACTTTCTCTACTCGAGTATTGGCTGGTAAGTTTGGATTTTGTTGTTTGATTTTGGCAACAAACCGATCTTTTGCACTATCTGTAAAGCTATTGTTTGCAATATCCGCTGACGTGAACACCTCTTTTTGAGTAAGGCTAATGTTTGTAGCGTCTTTTATAGACTGAACATGAATGGTATGTGTTAGATTGTCCGCAGCCTTTCCAGCAGCATCACTGGTACTATACACCAGATTGTAGTCACCTTCTTTAAGGTAGTCTCCATCAGCTAATGTAAAGGCTTGACCACCCTTGCTAATAGCTACTGTTACTTTTTGTTTTGCAGTTAGACCAACTGTTTTAGCAGCATCGTCCTCTGCATCTGTGACAGTTACCAAATCAAGCAGTTTTGCTTTTGTTAATTTCTCATTGGCAACGTAAGTATCTTTAATAGTAGCTTTAGCAGCGATACTTGGTTTTTCATTTGTTACGTTGGCATAAATCCAGTCCCCACGGTCAGTACCTTCCCCTACAGTGATTTGAGAAGTACCAGGAGCAGCAGTTCCTGAAGCATTTGATTTATGCATACGTAGACGAATGTTTTGATTTCCCTCTACTAGGCGGAAAGGAATGGCGCTTTCAGTAGTCGGATTTGTAACGCTAATTTTGAGCTTAGTGATGGATGGATTGTCTTGAGTCACTGTCTCTATACTCAATTTATCTTTGAAGCGTCCATCCAGCTTCCAAACACCATTATCCCTCTTAACGGTTACCTCTTCTCTATAACCACTGTTAAATTGAAGATAGCTCAATCCCACATCTTTTGGTAAAGAGAAGGTAATGTCACGACCTGCAGCAACAGGATTGTCCAAGGTAGGGAATCCAATCAAAACATCTTTGCTGGCACTGCCAGATTCTACACCATTGACAACCTGTTTCACGCGCACAGCTTGATTACTATAACCGCTAGTGTTGTCTGCCAGTGCGGTTTGAGTCAAGAACTCGTTAGCTGCAAGTGTATAGCTCCAGTTACCATTAGGTGCAACAGTTGCTGTACGCTCTTGCCCATTTTGTAGAGTAATCTTAATAGTTGCGCCTGCCAAACCACGACCTGTAATGGTTCGACTGGTTGAGTCTAGCGCATTTGCATAAGCGCCACTACCATTGATTTCTGGCACAGCAGGCTTAGCCTGAGCTTGTCCTACCAAACTAATGGTGTTTGGACTTTCAGCCTTAGCAGAAACGCTTGTCCCTGCTTTAGCGGTTCCTGCTGTCAAGGTCACCGTATTGCCTGACACACTAAATCCTGTTTGGTTTTGCCACTGACCTGCATTGTTTTTAGTCAATGTGACAGTTGTAGCCGCAGTTTGGTTGTTTGGTGTATAGGTAACGGTCAACTTATTGGCATCTGAGACTGGTGTAATGGTAACACTGGTATCCTCTCTTGCATTGAAGTTTGGTGTTGTCATACGACCATAAGCAGTCAAAGTTGCTGGGTCAGTAAAGTCTGAGTAGGCTGTTTGTTGCTTGATAGAGACAGTGCTTCCTGCATTAGCAGTTCCACCCGTCATGTGAATTTCAGCCGTTCCATTAGCGTTATTACGAATGGCAACTGTTGAATCTGTAGTAGCTCCGACCTTGCTCCAAGTACCGTCCCTTCCTTTTTCAAAGGTAATCTCTTTCGTTTGATTTCCTGTAGTGGTGTAGCTGAAAATCGCTTTATTGGCACCATCTTGACCAATTGTCGCTGTAACCGCCAAATCACCTTCCTTATCTTGATGAATCTCTGGTTTTTGCGGTTTACGACCTCTACTGTTCACTGGATCACTATCGTCTGAGTTGAGTGTGTAGTTATTATCTCGATTTGTTTGGTAGTCGTGACTAGTATTTGTCAATGCTACAGTGGCTGTGATTGCTCCTTTTGGTAGGACGCCAGGAACTGTAACGGTTGCTGTTGAGCCATTTACAGTTGTCCGAGTGTTTGCTATCACGTTTCCATCTGCCTTGAGGATTACATTGACTGTACCAGCATTGGCTGGGACATTGGTGACTGTGACAGTTTGGTTGCTGAGACCTGCTTTTTCTCCCAAGTTATCTGTCACACGAGGTTTATCCGGTCTCACTTGGACAAGAAGACCAAAGTTTTGCGTTTGACCATTGTCATAGGTTACCTTGATTTCTTTATTGACACTACCCGGTTTGGTTGTCGATGGTGCCTCTGTGTTTGTCCTAGATGTTGCTACAAACTCGGCAGTTTGAATCTTGCCATTTGTATAGCTATCCTTGCTGAGATAGTTTCTTGCATCAGCATCGGGATTAGCTCCTGCCCCTGTTGTTAGTTTGCCATTGTAGTTAGCTGTCCATGTATGCTTGGTTAAGCTTGAATCAACAACACCATAAGTAACCGTAACCTCACGGGTAATAGCCTGACCGTTTCGGTCCACTCCTGGATAGGTCACAGTAGCGGTTGCTGTATGACTTTGACCTACAGCTGCATTTTTATCTGGCGCTGAGTTGGTCTTCCACGCAATGGTCTTACCAGTGGTGGTGTTATAGAAGTCTGATGCCACTGCCGTAGTCGTGGTATTTGGTTTGACAAAGTCTTTCCCTTTGACCGTGTACATACTGTTGTTAGGGGTTACAGGTGCGACTACATTGTAGGTCAGAGTTATCACCTTAGGAGCGCTTCCAGGGTTAGGAGCCAACACTTCGATGGTTTTTCCAGTTCCTACAGACAGGTCAGGATCGCTTGGAGCTGTCGTGTTCTTAGAAGAGTTCCATAGGAAGGTTTTGTCTGTCCCGATAGGGTCGCCATTTTCATAGGTGAAGTAGGTCTTAGGATCTCCCCAGCTAGGGGTTTCCCCTTGGATAAAGGTTAGGTTAGGTTGTTTTTGACTATAGTTCGTATTAGGAACTGTAGCTTGAATGCTATTACTACTTCTCCGAATGACTAAATTATCAACAATCTGATTTGTCGTCTTATCTACTAACGCAAGGGTGACTCTTAACGGATCTGTTCCGATTTTATCTTTCTTATAGCTGGCTGCTGTAAAGGTTGCAGTTCCATCAGCTTTCAAGGTCGTTTCTGCTACAAGTTCATAGTTTTTCGTAATAGGTAGGAATCCTTCGTAATCGTCTTGTCCACCTTTTACTAATAGAGCCCTCCACTCCAGTGTTCTGGTTCCAACTGTATAGGTTCCAGCTAGATGGCTACCAAAACTCTTGGTTGTAACCTCCGGTTTTTCATTTGCTTTACCTTCTAGGTTTTGATTATCCGTTAGGTTCTGCTTGTCTGGTGGAATAATCAGGCTGGTAGGTAGTTCCTTGACAGTTCCATCCTTTAAGGTAGCTTTAACTTTTAGATTTGTAATCCCAGCTTGGCTATTGTTAAAACCATTAGGAAGTTCTACTCTAACTGTTGCTTTTTGAGAGTTTAGTCCAGCTGTATGCCAGATACTTGCTGGAAGGCGTCCATCTTTTCCATAGCCACCACCACTATCCACTTCCAGTTTGGTGATATCGGTTGCACCTTTCACTAAGAAACGAATGCTCTTATTTGTCACAAGCTGATTCTGAGGATAATTGATATATGGTTTGTTACCTGACTCAAAATCAAGTTGATCACCATCTTTAGTATTGGCAGGTCCGATTTTAGCTGGAAGTGTTTTCCTGATATTGGATGGATCAGACGCAACCGTTTCTTCTTTTTTATCATTATTCTTATAATCGTACCAGGTGCCGTCAACAACCGTCTTCACCACATACTCGCCTAGTTGCAACTTAGAAATGTTGAAAGTACCCTTGCCATTTGCTCCAGCTGTAACGTTTGCTTGTTCATTTCCAGCTTTTTTGACAGGGTTCCCTTTGCTATCTAACTCGACATCGCTACCGTCACTTCGAACAGCAATGAGTTTATTATTGTCCCCTTTTCTATAAAGATACATCTTAAGACCTTGGGTTCCATTTCCTGCTACTATGCTAGCAGGTCCATCACCCACATTACTTAAGTCCGTCTCAATGGTTGGTGTCTTTGGTTTTGTAACGAAGTGAATCGTACCCTTGTCTTGTGAACCATCTTTAAAGCTACGTACATAGGTATAGGTATGCACACCTGGTTGTTTACTAACTTCTTCTGCTATCTTTTCAGGCGTGATAGACGTAGTGCCTGTATAGTATTCAAAACGTTGACCTTTGTCTTGACTCTCAGCTTTGCTATAACCGTTTGGATCCAGTGTACCCGACTTATCATAGTATTCTCCGTAGTTTCGGATATCGAACTTATTGTATTCCTGAATATAGCTACCATTAGGATTATAAGTAATGATACCTTTTATTCTGGAGTCTGTTCCGTCAAAAGAACCGATAGGGACACTCTGATAAGTGATTCCATCTTTCTGCACATTATAGTTCCATGCTGCAGTACCAAATTCAGCTGACCTATGGTCTTGATTCACTTGGAAATAACCATTCTTCCTTAGTAGGAAACGGAAATTCCCTGTTGATTTAATTTCTCTGTCCAGACGAGCATGCATCTGCAAACCGAAGTAACGATGGGAGTCTTGAAAACCTTTTATACTAGACAGGTAGTCTAGCTTATCGAGGTCATTTCCACCAGTCGTCTCAAATTCGATCCTATAGGCTGTATTTCCTTTTAGGCGCCCATAATAAGTCTTACCAGAAGAACGGATTATTTGGTTAACTTTGTCAGTACTTTTCCCTTGCTCTTCTGTATTTTCATACCCATTCGTAGCATTAGCCTGACTTGGATTTCCACGGACATAGTAACCATCACCTTGTGTCTCAAATACCCAATCACTCACACTACCCGCTTTATAATAGTTAGAACTTCCAAAATTACCTACATTACCAGCTCCTGTATTAGTTGGAGTACCCGTCTTAACATTATCAAATCCAGCTGTTTCCATGGTAGCAGCTAGTTCATCTTTGCCATCATGCGCTGCAGTGTTATAAGAAGTAGAACCTTCACTAGTTTGCTTCGTTATCGTAACGCTACTTGCCTTTAAAGACTGCCCTGAAGGAACTGTGAATAGGAGACTGACACCATCCAGATTTTTACGAGTAGGGTTGACTGTGATTCTCCATCTGAAACCAGTTGATGTTTTTTCAACATCTTCCTTCAAATATTGGATAATATCCGCCACATCATCAGGTCTATCACCTGGAGTTAAGGCCTTCTTATTCCAGAAAGCATAGGTGTATTGGTCATAAGGTGATGTGATATCGACATCATTATCAAAATAGTGCCTTTTAGCATCGATAAAGGCAATCCCATTATCACGAGCCGCTCTATCCTGCCCTGCCGCACGTCTCGTACGAGTTGGTGCGCCTGCTGGTATCGAGCGGAAACCTGACCATCCTGTAGCGTTGGTACGCGGTTGAATGGTTACATTGTTTTCACTTGGAGTTGCAGGTCCTGTTACCACTCCTGCATTTGCTTCATTTTCAGCAAGAACTCCTTCGATCAGTTCACGTGATTTTTTCAGGTCTGCTAAGGCAGCACTAAAGTCTTCTTGGCTAATAGTGTCACCTTTAGAGAAGGCTTCGTTGAACTTATCAGCAGCTGCCTTGGCTGCTTGGATTTTATCTGCCGATGCTCCGTTAGCTCGGAGTTGATTAGTGATAAACTCTAACTCATCTTTTAGTCCATAAACACCATTTTCACCTTCTGTATTTGTGTAGGTTGGGAGCGTCTGTGGAGTAGCTTGAGTGCTAGCTCCAGAACCTGTTGAGTCTCCTCCAGCAGATGGCGTAACTTGATTTTCATCTGGTGTAGGCTCGCTCAAAGCTCTTCTACGACCTTTTCCTCCACTTGTTTGCGCAGTCGTAGCTCCCTCTGGAGTAGCGAGTCCAGTAGATGTCAGACCTGCTTTTTCCAAGATTGTTGGAGTTTCTAAGCTAGGTGTCAAGGCTTGATTGACACGGCTCGTAAGCTCAGCCATCAGTCTTGCTTGCTCATCAACCTGCGCTTGTGTCGCTTTAGGGTCGCTCAAAACTGCATTAGCTGCTGCTAGACCAGCTTCCACTTCATCGTGGAGAGCCTTCATTGAGCTAAGCGTTAGTTTTGCCAACAAAGCTTGCAGATTCCCTTGAGTCGATTTGGCTGCTGTCGTATCAGCGACGGTCGGC
>NZ_VMMI01000020.1:0-21648 GCF_013277125.1 Streptococcus sp. 4094
TAGTTTGCTTTTTGATTTTTTGAATAAAAATGGAATAGGAAATAGAAATGAAATTAAGAAGAAGTGATCGGATGGTTGTCATTTCCAACTATTTGATTAATCATCCTTATAAACTAACTAGTCTCAATACTTTTGCTGAAAAGTATGAATCTGCTAAATCATCCATCTCAGAAGATATCGTCATTATCAAACGCGCCTTTGAGGAAATTGAAATTGGTCATATCCAGACAGTGACTGGGGCTGGCGGAGGTGTTATCTTTACACCCTCTATTTCGAGTCAGGATGCTAAGGAAATGGTTGAAGACTTGCGTGCCAAGTTGTCAGAAAGTGACCGTATCTTGCCAGGTGGTTATATCTACCTGTCTGATTTGCTTAGCACACCAGCTATCTTGAAAAATATTGGTCGCATTATTGCCAAGAGCTTTATGGATCAAAAAATTGATGCAGTTATGACTGTAGCGACTAAGGGTGTTCCACTTGCAAATGCAGTTGCCAATGTCCTCAATGTTCCCTTTGTTATTGTGCGCCGTGACCTGAAAATTACCGAAGGTTCAACTGTCAGCGTCAACTATGTTTCAGGTTCAAGTGGTGACCGCATCGAGAAAATGTTCCTTTCAAAACGTAGTCTCAAGGCAGGAAGCCGTGTCTTGATTGTGGATGACTTCTTGAAAGGTGGCGGAACTGTTAACGGGATGATTAGTCTCTTGCGTGAGTTCGACTCAGAATTGGCAGGTGTAGCGGTCTTTGCGGACAATGCCCAAGAAGAACGTGAAAAGCAGTTTGACTACAAGTCACTCTTGAAGGTAACCAATATTGATGTCAAGAACCAAGCCATCGATGTTGAGATTGGCAATATCTTTGATGAAGATAAATAAGAGATAGAACTAAAGGTTGGAACAATTGTCCCAGCCTTTCTTTGCAAATAGAATAGAAGGAAGCTTATGAAAACACCATTTATCAATAAAGAAGAGTTAGAAGCGATTGTTGCCGAGTTCCCAACTCCCTTTCACTTGTATGATGAGAAGGGAATTCGTGAGAAGGCAAGAGCCGTCAACCAAGCCTTTTCGTGGAACAAGGGCTTTAAGGAATATTTTGCAGTTAAGGCTACTCCAACACCAGCTATTTTAAAAATTCTTCAAGAGGAAGGTTGTGGTGTGGACTGCTCTAGTTATGTAGAGCTTTTGATGAGCCATAAACTGAATTTCCCTGGTTCTGAGATTATGTTCTCTTCAAACAACACGCCAGACAAGGAATATGCCTATGCGCGTGAATTGGGCGCGACCATTAACTTGGATGCCTTTGAAGATATTGAACATCTGGAGAGAGCAGCAGGCATTCCAGAAATCATCTCATGTCGTTACAATCCTGGAGGCGTTTTTGAGCTAGGAACAGACATTATGGACAATCCTGGAGAAGCCAAGTTTGGCATGACCAAGGACCAGCTCTTTGAAGCCTTTGCCATCTTGAAGCAAAAAGGAGCTAAGACCTTTGGGATTCACTCCTTTCTAGCATCCAATACCGTGACCCATCTCTATTATCCAGAGTTGGCGCGTCAGCTTTTTGAATTGGCTGTTGAAATCAAGGAAAAGTTGGGCATTTCGCTAGACTTTATCAATCTTTCTGGCGGTATTGGTGTCAACTATCGTCCAGACCAGGAGCCAAATGATATTGCCTTGATTGGTGAGGGAGTTCGTAAGGTGTATGAAGAGGTCCTTACGCCAGCAGGTCTTGGTCAGGTTAAGATTTTCACCGAATTGGGTCGTTTTATGTTGGCACCTCACGGTGCTTTGGTGACAAGAGTCACTCATAAGAAGAAAACTTACCGTACCTATCTAGGTGTGGATGCATCAGCAGTCAACCTTATGCGTCCAGCCATGTATGGAGCTTATCATCACATTACTAACGTGACCCATCCAGATGGACCAGCTGAAGTGGTAGATGTGGTTGGTTCACTCTGTGAAAACAATGATAAATTTGCAGTCAATCGCGAACTGCCTCATACAGAAATCGGTGATTTGCTGGTCATTCATGATACAGGTGCTCATGGTTTTTCAATGGGCTACCAGTACAACGCCAAACTTCGTTCTGCGGAAATCCTCTATACTGAAGAAGGTAAAGCCCGTCAAATCCGCCGTGCAGAGCGCCCTGAGGATTATTTTGCAACCTTGTATGGCTTTGATTTTGAAGAATAAAATGATAAGTAATTGAAAATGAAATTGAAAAACAGATTGCTTTCTAAAAAATAGGCAAAAATCTTGTTTTTCCTTCAAGTCGTGATATAATAAAACTATAAAACGTTTTCAAGGAAGGTAACGATATGTCTGAAGAAACAATTGATTATGGACAAGTGACAGGAATGGTGCATTCGACAGAAAGTTTTGGGGCGGTAGATGGCCCTGGTATTCGCTTTATTGTCTTTTTGCAGGGCTGTCACATGCGTTGCCAGTATTGCCATAACCCAGATACTTGGGCTATGGAGTCCAATAAATCACGTGAACGGACGGTAGATGATGTCTTGACAGAAGCCTTGCGCTACCGCGGTTTCTGGGGAAATAAAGGCGGGATTACAGTCAGTGGAGGAGAAGCCCTCTTGCAGATTGATTTCCTGATTGCCCTCTTTACCAAGGCCAAGGAAAAAGGAATTCACTGTACCTTGGACACCTGTGCCCTCCCTTTCCGTAATAAACCACGTTACCTTGAGAAGTTTGACAAACTCATGGCCGTCACTGACTTGGTTCTTTTGGATATCAAGGAAATCAACGAAGAACAGCACAAGATTGTCACTAGCCAGACCAATAAAAATATCTTGGCTTGTGCCCAGTATCTATCAGATATTGGAAAACCTGTCTGGATTCGCCACGTGCTAGTTCCAGGATTGACAGACAGAGACGATGACCTGATTGAACTTGGGAAGTTCGTCAAGACCCTTAAAAATGTTGATAAGTTTGAAATTCTACCTTATCACACCATGGGTGAGTTCAAATGGCGTGAACTGGGAATTCCATATTCCCTCGAAGGAGTCAAACCACCAACAGCAGACCGCGTCAAGAACGCTAAAAAACTCATGGATACCGAAAGTTATCAAGACTATATGAAACGTGTACATGGATAAAAAAGAAGCCTGATGGAAACATCGGGCTTTTGATACTCAATGAAAATCAAAGAGCAAACTAGGAAGCTAGCCGCAGGTTGCTCAAAGCACTGCTTTGAGGTTGTAGATAGAACTGACGAAGTCAGTAACATATATACGGCAAGGCGAAGCTGACGTGGTTTGAAGAGATTTTCGAAGAGTATGACTTGCAAAAAAGACTTAGCAAACAAGCTAAGCCTTTTTCTTCTTATCTCGAACGTTGTTTTCCAGCGTTGCGATTTTTGTGTTTTTTCTTGCTTGTGATAGCAGTTGGTTGTTCAGGGGTAACGTCTTTTCGTCCACTTGGTTTAGAGAAAGCACTTGCTTTTGACGGGTTCTTGGCCAGTTCTTCACGGACTTTTTTGCGAAGTTTTGGACGAACGATATAGTTGACGATAAATTGTTGGAGAATCATCATGAAACCACCGACAACCCAGTAAAGTGTGACACTAGCTGGTGAGAAGAGGGAGAAGACGACAATCATGAGTGGGCTCATGTAAATCATTTTCTTGATTTGTTCTCTTTGCATTTCATCTTCTACTCCGTGAAGTGAAAGGAGCGATTGAAGATAGTAAAGGACACCAGCACAGGCAACCAAAATCATACTTGGAGAACCTAGAGGAATTCCTAGGTAGCTTGCTTGAGCAACACCTTCAGTATGTTGGGCAGCAAAGTAGATAGCAGAGAAGAAAGGCATTTGAAGGAGGATAGGGAAACATCCTACACCACCAAACATGCTGATGCCGTGTTCTTTTTGAGCGGCAAAGAGAGCTTGTTGGGCTTCGAGTTTTTCTTCTTGAGTAGTCGCTTCCTTGAGACGCGTTTGGTGTGGCTCAAGGACGTGCTTGAGGGCATTCATCTTTTCAGAGTGAAGCGTTGCCTTCCATGATTGGTAGATACCAAGTGGCAAGATAATCAAGCGCACGATAATGGTTACGATGATGATAGCGACACCAAAGCCTAGACCTTGATTAGTAGCGAAGTACTTGATAGCTTCAGCCATAGGCGCTCCGATAGTATTCCAAATGACTCCTGTTGGCTGTCCTGTTGCTTTATCGACGCTAACACAGCCAGTCAAAACAAGCAACATAGCCACTCCCATAGCTGAGAGTGCAAAACGTTTAATAGATTTCACTGTTTTTATTCCTTCTTTAAAAATTATACCTTTCTATTCTACTGTTTTTTTACAAAATATACAATAGTTCTGGAGACCTAATTTGCGATTTTAAAGTCAGAGTAGGGAGGAAAGTTGCTTAGTTTGACATCTAAGTAGCTGACTTTTGAAAAAGGTGTCGGTCCTTTTCGGATTTCTTGGATAAATTTTGCCATGATAGCAGCTGAGTCTGCTTGGGCTAAGATCTCCACTGTGCCATCGTCGTTATTCCATACCCGACCTGTGATGCCACCAATTTCAAGTGCCAAGCTGTAAACACCCCAACGAAAGCCGACTCCCTGCACCCTACCTTGGGCAATCATTCTAACCTTTTGCATACCAAACCCCTTTGATTGTGTTATAATATTTCTATGACTATTATAACCTCAAAAGCCAATTCTGTGGTAAAAAATGCCAAGAAATTACACCAAAAAAAATACCGCAAGTCTGCCTATTTGATTGAAGGCTGGCACTTGTTTGAAGAAGCTGTCCAAGCTGGGGTGACGATTGAGAAAATCTTTGCCTTAGAAAATTACCGAGATCAGTTAGCTGCTTTTCCGCAAACTGTCTGGGTGTCAGAGGATATTTTGCTAGATTTGGCGGATTCTCAGACTCCACAGGGCATTGTTGCCGTGGTTCAAAAAGAAGAAGTAGGACAAGCTGATTTGAGTCAGGGCAAGTTCTTGTTTTTGGAAGCTGTGCAAGATCCTGGGAATGTGGGAACGATCATTCGGACTGCGGATGCAGCAGGTTTTACAGGCGTGATTGTTTCAGATAAGTCGGCAGATATTTACAGTCTCAAGACCTTACGTTCCATGCAAGGCAGTCATTTTCATCTGCCTATTTACCGGATGTCGAGTCAAGTGCTTCTTAAGGAAACCAAAGAGGCAGGTATCCCAGTGCTGGCAACAACCCTATCTAAAGATTCTGTTGATTACAGAGAACTGCCTCCTATAGAAAATTTTGTACTAGTCATGGGAAATGAGGGTCAAGGAATTAGTTCCCTCATGGCTGAAAGTGCAGATCAATTGGTCCATATTAGCATGAAGGGGAAGGCAGAGAGTTTGAATGTTGCCGTTGCAGCCGGTATTTTAATCTTCCATTTAAGCTAATTTTAACTTTTTTTGTTATAATCAAGGAAAGATGTTCATAGAAAAGGAGAAAAGGATGAATCACACTATTATACATGACCGTGCAGGTCTCAATCAATTTTACGCTAAGGTTTATGCCTTTGTTGGTCTGGGAATCGGACTATCTGCTTTGGTATCAGGCCTTATGTTGACGGTCTTTCAGTCTCAGTTGGTTTACTTTTTGATGCAGGGGCGTCTCTGGTTGACCATTGCTACTTTTGCGGAGTTGGCCTTAGTTTTCGTTGCCAGTAGTATGGCTTCAAGGAATAGTCCAGCAGCTCTTCCAGTATTTTTACTTTACTCAGTATTAAACGGCTTTACCCTTAGTTTTGTGGTAGCCTTCTATACTCCGGGTACAGTTTTATCTGCCTTTGTATCGAGCGCCCTTCTCTTCTTTGTCATGGCGGCAGTTGGTATCTTTACCAAGAAAGACTTGAGTGGGATTGGTCGAGCAATGATGGCAGCTCTCATCGGTTTACTGATTGCTATGGTAGTCAATATTTTCTTGGCTAGTGGCTTCTTTGATTATATGATCAGCGTAGCCATGGTTTTGGTTTTCTCAGGGTTGATTGCTTGGGATAACCAAAAGATTCGCCTTGCCTATGAACAATCACAAGGCCGTGTAGCGACAGGCTGGGTTGTGTCAATGGCTCTCAGTATCTATCTTGATTTTATCAATCTTTTCCTAAGTATTCTACGTATCTTCGGTCGCAATGACTAGAAGGTCCATGACATCAGTGTTCCAAGGAGCACTGATTTTTTATATTTTCTCTTTTCTTTTCTTGGAAATAGGTGTATAATGCTTTTAACTAATTTTTGAGGAGTAGTTTATGAAGAAAAGTTTTATCCATCAACAAGAAGAAATTTCCTTTGTCAAAAACACTTTTACCCAGTATTTGAAAGATAAGTTAGAAGTTGTCGAAGTTCAAGGTCCTATCTTGAGTAGGGTCGGTGACGGGATGCAGGACAACTTATCAGGTGTTGAGAATGCCGTATCGGTCAAGGTTCTCCAAATCCCTGATGCTACTTATGAAGTGGTGCACTCTCTTGCTAAATGGAAACGCCATACCTTGGCTCGTTTTGGCTTCGGTGAAGGTGAAGGGCTTTTCGTCCATATGAAGGCCCTTCGTCCAGACGAAGACTCGTTGGATGCGACCCACTCTGTTTATGTTGACCAGTGGGACTGGGAGAAGGTTATCCCAAATGGTAAACGCAATATCGCTTACTTAAAAGAAACAGTTGAGAAGATTTATAAGGCCATTCGTTTGACAGAACTAGCTGTTGAAGCTCGCTATGACATCGAGTCTATCTTGCCAAAACAAATCACCTTTATCCACACAGAAGAGTTGGTAGAACGCTACCCAGACTTGACACCGAAAGAACGTGAAAATGCGATCTGTAAAGAATTTGGAGCCGTCTTTTTGATTGGTATCGGTGGCGAGTTGCCAGATGGTAAACCGCACGATGGACGTGCACCAGACTATGATGACTGGACAAGTGAGTCTGAAAATGGCTACAAGGGTCTGAATGGTGATATTCTTGTCTGGAATGAATCTCTAGGTGGAGCCTTTGAATTGTCTTCTATGGGAATCCGTGTAGATGAAGAAACTCTTAGACGTCAGGTTGCCATCACGGGTGATGAAGACCGCTTGGAATTGGAATGGCACAAGGCTTTGTTGAATGGCCTATTCCCATTGACAATCGGTGGAGGAATTGGACAATCTCGTATGGCCATGTTCTTACTTCGCAAGAAACACATAGGAGAAGTGCAAACAAGTGTTTGGCCTCAAGAAGTCCGCGATACTTACGAAAATATTTTATAGAGAATCGAACCGCAAGGTTCGGTTTTCTTTCTCTTTTCGCCCATAATTTGGTATAATAAACGGTATGAAAATCGTATCAGGAATCTATGGGGGACGTCCCCTCAAGACACTAGAAGGCAAGACGACAAGACCTACTTCGGATAAGGTTAGGGGAGCCATTTTTAACATGATTGGTCCCTACTTTGAAGGGGGACGCGTCTTGGACCTTTATGCAGGTAGTGGTGGTTTATCTATCGAGGCAGTATCGCGTGGCATGTCCAGCGCTGTTTTGGTGGAGCGAGACCGTAAGGCTCAGGCTATCGTGGCTGAAAATATTCAGATGACCAAGGAAGCTGGAAAATTTCAACTCCTCAAGATGGATGCAGAAAGGGCATTGGAACAGGTATCTGGGGAATTTGACCTCATTTTCTTAGACCCTCCTTATGCCAAGGAACAAATCGTAGCAGATATTGAAAAAATGGCTGAGAGGGAGCTTTTTTCTGAAGATGTCATGGTCGTGTGTGAGACGGATAAAGCCGTTGAACTTCCAGAAGAAATTGCCTGCCTGGGCATCTGGAAGGAAAAAATTTATGGAATTAGTAAGGTGACAGTCTATGTCAGATAAGATTGGCTTATTCACAGGCTCATTTGATCCGATGACAAATGGGCATCTGGATATCATTGAACGGGCGAGCAGACTT
Organism: Streptococcus sp. 4094; assembly: GCF_013277125.1. Taxonomy (NCBI): domain Bacteria; kingdom Bacillati; phylum Bacillota; class Bacilli; order Lactobacillales; family Streptococcaceae; genus Streptococcus; species Streptococcus sp. 4094. Next base: position 7,917 of record NZ_VMMI01000020.1, read on the forward strand.
TTTGATAAGCTCTATGTGGGTATTTTTTTTAATCCCCACAAACAAGGATTTCTCCCTATCGAAAATCGTAAACGAGGGCTAGAAACAGCTTTGAAACATTTGGAAAATGTTGAAGTTGTGTCTTCTCATGATGAATTGGTGGTTGATGTTGCGAAAAGACTGGGGGCTACTTGCCTAGTGAGAGGTTTGAGGAATGCGTCGGATTTGCAATATGAAGCCAGTTTTGATTACTACAACCATCAGCTGTCTCCTGATATAGAGACTATTTATTTACATAGCCGACCTGAACATCTCTATCTCAGTTCATCAGGTGTTAGAGAGCTATTGAAGTTTGGTCAGGATGTTGCTTGCTATGTTCCTGAGAGTATTTTGGAGGAAATAAGAAATGAAAAAAAAGATTAGATGGCCCTTATATGTCATTGCGGCCTTGATTGTGACCTTCTTGGCATTTGTAGTGCCTTTGCCCTACTATATAGAGGTTCCAGGTGGTTCGGAAGATATTCGCCAAGTCCTTAAAGTAAATGACACAGAAGATCAGGCGGCTGGTGCCTATCACTTTGTTACGGTTGGTGTCCAGCATGCCACTTTAGCCCATATGGTTTATGCTTGGTTGACGCCTTTTACAGATATTCGTAGTGCCCAGGAGACCACAGGTGGAACTTCCGATGTTGAATTTATGCGGATCAATCAATTCTACATGCAAACATCGCAAAATATGGCCAAGTATCAAGGTCTAAAAACAGCTGGTAAGGATATCGAACTCAAGTATTTTGGGGTTTATGTCTTGAATGTGACGGATAATTCAACCTTTAAAGGGATTCTCAATATCTCTGATACGGTCACAGCAGTCAATGATCAGACCTTTGATAGTTCTAAAGACTTGATTGATTACGTCAGTTCTCAAAAATTAGGGGACTCCGTCAAGGTCACCTATGAAGAGGATGGGCAAACCAAGTCTGCAGAAGGAAAGATTATCAGCTTGGAAAATGGAAAAAATGGGATTGGAATCGGCTTGATTGATCGTACAGAGGTAATCAGCAATGTCCCAATTAGTTTTTCAACAGCTGGTATTGGCGGTCCAAGTGCTGGCCTCATGTTTAGTCTAGCTATCTATACTCAAATAGCTCACCCAGGTCTTCGTAATGGTCGTATTGTTGCCGGTACAGGTACCATTGACCGCGATGGCAATGTGGGGGATATTGGTGGTATTGATAAGAAGGTTGTAGCTTCGGCTAGGGCAGGTGCTGCTATTTTCTTTGCCCCTGATAACCCTGTTAGCGAAGAAGAACAAAAGGCGCATCCGGACGCGAAAAACAACTATCAAACAGCCCTAGAAGCGGCTAAAACAATCAAGACGGATATGAAAATCGTGCCCGTTAAAACCCTACAAGATGCAATTGATTACTTGAAAAACAATCCCTAATTTTTGAGTGAAGTTTCCAAACTAGCGCGCAAACAGAGAAGATGGTATAATAGTCAAATGGTTCAATTATTATTCACTCTAAGCAGTCACACGCTCTTTATTTATGTGAGTTTTTACCTTCTAAAGGATCTTGTTAGATGGGAAAAGGTTTTAAAAGTGACAGATGAGAATACAAGAAAAGTTCGTTTATTGCTAGCTCTTTTCAGCATTGTCATGGGCTACATCCTGAGTTCTTTCTTTATCAGCCTGTATCAGTTGTGGCAAGAAGCGCTTAGAGGATTATTATAAAATCAAGAGTAAAGGAAACGAGTATGGACAAAATTGTGGTTCAAGGTGGCGATAATCGTCTGGTAGGAAGTGTAACCATCGAAGGGGCAAAGAATGCAGTCTTGCCCTTGTTGGCAGCGACTATTCTAGCAAGTGAAGGAAAGACAGTCTTACAGAATGTACCGATCTTGTCGGATGTCTTTATTATGAATCAGGTGGTTCGTGGTTTGAATGCCAAGGTTGACTTTGATGAGGAGGCTCATCTTGTGGAGGTGGACGCGACTGGCGATATCACTGAGGAAGCTCCTTACAAGTATGTCAGCAAGATGCGTGCATCTATCGTTGTCTTGGGACCAATTCTTGCTCGTGTAGGTCATGCTAAAGTATCCATGCCAGGTGGTTGTACGATTGGTAGCCGCCCTATTGATCTTCATTTGAAAGGTCTGGAAGCTATGGGGGCTAAGATTAGCCAGACTGCTGGTTACATCGAAGCCAAGGCTGACCGCTTACATGGTGCTCATATCTATATGGATTTTCCAAGTGTTGGTGCTACGCAGAACTTGATGATGGCAGCGACTCTGGCTGATGGTGTGACAGTGATTGAAAATGCAGCGCGTGAGCCTGAGATTGTTGACCTAGCCATTCTCCTTAATGAAATGGGAGCCAAGGTCAAAGGTGCTGGTACAGAGACCATTACCATTACTGGTGTTGAGAAACTTCATGGTACGACTCACAATGTAGTCCAAGACCGTATCGAAGCAGGAACCTTTATGGTAGCTGCTGCCATGACTGGTGGTGATGTCTTGATTCGAGACGCTGTCTGGGAGCATAACCGTCCCTTGATTGCCAAATTGCTTGAAATGGGAGTGGAAGTGACGGAGGAGACGGAAGGAATTCGCGTTCGCTCTCAACTAGAAAATCTAAAAGCTGTTCATGTGAAAACCTTGCCCCACCCAGGATTTCCAACGGATATGCAGGCCCAATTTACAGCCTTGATGACCGTCGCAAAAGGCGAATCAACCATGGTGGAGACAGTTTTCGAAAATCGTTTCCAACACTTAGAAGAAATGCGCCGCATGGGCTTGCACTCTGAGATTATCCGTGATACAGCTCGTATTGTTGGTGGACAAGCTTTGCAGGGAGCAGAAGTTCTTTCAACTGACCTTCGTGCCAGTGCAGCCTTGATTTTGACAGGTTTGGTAGCGCAAGGAGAAACCGTTGTCGGTAAATTGGTTCACTTGGATCGAGGTTACCACCGTTTCCATGAGAAGTTGGCACAGCTAGGTGCTAAGATTCAGCGGATTGAGGCAAATGATGAAGATGAATAAGAAATCAGGCTACGTAGTCAAGCGTTTACTTTTAGTCATCATAGTACTGATTTTAGGTGTTTTAGCCCTAGGAATCGGTCTAATGGTAGGTTATGGAATCTTGGGCAAGGGTCAAGATCCATGGGCCATCCTGTCTCCAGCAAAATGGCAGGAATTGATTCATAAATTTACAGGAAATTAGGCTGGGAGACCAGTCTTTTTCTAAAGATAAGGAGAAAAATGGATAAAAAAACAAGACAGACACTGATTGGCTTGCTAGTGTTATTGCTTTTGTCTGCAGGGAGCTATTATATCAAGCAGATGCAGTCGGCACCTAATAGTCCTAAAACCAAGCTTAGTCAAAAAAAACAAGCGTCTGAAGCTCCTGGTCAAGAATTGGCAGAAAGTGTCTTAACAGACGCAGTCAAAAGCCAAATAAAAGGGAGTCTGGAGTGGAATGGATCCGGTGCTTTTATCGTCAATGGTAATAAAACAAATCTAAATGCCAAGGTTTCAAGTAAGCCCTACGCTGATAATAAGACAAAGACAGTGGGTAAGGAAACGGTACCAACCGTGGCTAATGCCCTCTTGTCTAAGGCCACTCGCCAGTACAAGAATCGTGAAGAAACTGGGAATGGTTCAACTTCTTGGACTCCGCCAGGTTGGCATCAGGTCAAGAATCTAAAGGGCTCTTATACCCATGCGGTCGATAGAGGTCACTTGTTAGGTTATGCCTTAATCGGTAGCTTGGCTAGTTTTGATGCCTCAACAAGCAATCCTAAAAATATTGCTGTTCAGACAGCCTGGGCAAATCAGGCTCAGGCTGAGGACTCGACAGGGCAAAACTACTATGAAAGCATGGTACGCAAGGCCTTGGACCAAAACAAGCGTGTCCGTTACCGTGTAACCCTTTATTACGCTACAAATGAGGATTTAGTTCCCTCAGCTTCACAGATTGAAGCCAAGTCTTCAGACGGAGAGTTGGAATTTAATGTTCTAGTTCCCAATGTCCAAAAGGGACTTCAACTGGATTACCGAACTGGAGAAGTGACTGTTACTCAGTAAAAGATAAGATAAACTCCTATGTCACTTATGGATGTAGGAGTTCTTTTTTCTAGTTTAAGCAGGGCTAGAATAGGTACTAAGAAAAAAATAATATGTACTGGATTAAATTTTGTGATATAATAAAGGATAAGATACTATTTTAGGAGAAGAACTATGGAAGACCCAAGTAGTCAGAATTTGTTGCTACAATTTGTTTTATTGTTTATCTTGACGGTATTAAATGCCTTTTTCTCAGCCACAGAAATGGCCATGGTTTCTCTTAATCGTGCGCGGGTTGAACAAAAGGCGGAAGAAGGAGACAGACGCTACATCCGCCTGCTGAAGGTACTAGAAAATCCTAACCACTTTTTATCAACCATTCAGGTAGGAATCACCCTGATTACAATCTTATCAGGGGCGAGTTTAGCTGATACTCTAGGACGTGTGATTGCCTCTTGGCTTGGGAATGGCGAAACAGCACAAGCCGTGGCAACTTTTCTATCCTTGGCATTTTTGACCTATATTTCTATCGTTTTTGGGGAATTATATCCTAAGAGAATCGCTCTTAATCTAAAGGATTCCTTGGCAATTCGTACAGCGCCGGTTATCATTGGGATCGGAAAACTAGTCAGTCCCTTTGTTTGGCTTTTAGCTGCTTCGACCAATTTCTTGAGTCATTTGACTCCTATGTCATTCGATGATGCGGATGAAAAGATGACCCGTGATGAAATTGCCTATATGCTGACAAATAGTGAAGAAACATTGGATGCTGATGAGATTGAGATGCTACAAGGTGTCTTTTCGCTCGATGAACTAATGGCACGAGAGGTTATGGTTCCTCGAACGGATGCCTTTATGGTGGATATTCAGGATGATAGTCAAAGCATTATCCAAAGTATTTTAAAACAAAATTATTCTCGTATCCCTGTCTATGATGGGGATAAGGATAACGTGATTGGCATCATTCACACCAAGAGTCTCCTTAAGGCTGGTTTTGTGGACGGTTTTGATAATATTGTTTGGAAGAAAATCTTACAAGATCCACTTTTTGTTCCTGAAACCATTTTTGTGGATGACTTGTTAAAAGAATTGCGAAATACCCAAAGACAAATGGCAATCTTGCTAGATGAATACGGCGGTATGGCTGGTTTGGTGACTTTGGAAGACCTCTTAGAGGAAATTGTTGGTGAAATTGATGATGAAACGGACAAAGCAGCAATAGATGTTCATCAGATTGGCGAGGATACCTACATTGTTCAAGGAACTATGACCCTCAATGATTTCAATAATTACTTTGATGTTGAACTGGAAAGTGATGACGTTGATACCATCGCTGGTTATTATTTGACAGGAATTGGAACCATTCCAACGACTGAGAAACTCAGCTATGAATTGGTCAGCCAAAACAAACAACTTATCTTAACCAATGATAAAGTGAAAAATGGACGTGTTACCAAGGTAAAGATCCAAATTACAGAAGTCGAAATAGAAGAAGAAACAGAGTAAACTAGAGGCTTTTGTCACCATACGTGACGAAGCTTTTTTCAGTTGATTTCATGAGGGAATTATGTCATGGAAAGAACTTTGCCCCAAAAGTTTTTCAAAATTATCCGTATTTATCAGAAGAAAAAATAAAAAAGCCCTTCAAATTGGGCTTTCTGTTCATTTGAAACCTGATAAATCAAGTTATAGAAGGCGGTAGACGGATTTGAACCGACGATCAAGCTTTTGCAGAGCCGTGCCTTACCACTTGGCTATACCGCCTTAACGTTTATTATTATACCTTGAAAATGATTTTCAGTCAATAGCTTTTTCAGTTTTTTGTACCATAGTGTGATTCGAATGTGATGCCAAGTTTTCTATGGAAAAAAATGGAAAAAATTCACCAAAAATCTACTGAATCCCCTTGAAAAATCTAGCTAAATAGGGTATAATATGAGTAATCATTTGTCGTAGGTTTTGTCTGAAATATTGTCCAGACAAGGCTCACAGCAGTTAAATCTTCTGAAAAAGTCAGATTTAGCTGCTCTTTTTGTGCTTTTTTTCAGGATTTCGAATACTTGTAACAAAGACTTAAAGATTCTGAAAATTCGCCCAGAGGACACGGTGATAGGGGTTTTACAACCATATGACGATTAGAAAGCCTAATTGACAAGGCTTGGAACTTATTTACAAAGGAGAATCATCTTGGCAGGACATGACGTTCAATACGGGAAACATCGTACCCGTCGTAGTTTTTCAAGAATCAAAGAAGTTCTTGACTTACCAAATTTGATTGAAATTCAAACTGACTCATTCAAAGATTTCCTAGACCATGGTCTGAAGGAAGTGTTTGAAGATGTATTGCCAATTTCAAACTTCACAGACACAATGGAGTTGGAATTTGTTGGATATGAAATCAAGGAACCAAAATATACGCTAGAAGAAGCTCGTATCCACGATGCTAGCTACTCAGCACCAATTTTTGTAACTTTCCGCTTGATCAATAAAGAAACAGGCGAAATCAAAACTCAAGAAGTTTTCTTTGGTGATTTCCCAATCATGACAGAAATGGGTACTTTCATTATCAATGGTGGTGAACGTATCATCGTATCTCAGTTGGTGCGCTCACCAGGTGTTTACTTTAACGATAAAGTTGATAAAAACGGTAAAGTGGGCTACGGGTCAACTGTTATCCCTAACCGTGGAGCTTGGTTGGAACTTGAAAGTGACTCAAAAGATATCGCCTACACTCGTATCGACCGTACTCGTAAGATTCCATTTACAACCTTGGTTCGTGCCCTTGGTTTCTCAGGTGATGATGAAATCTTTGATATCTTTGGGGACAGTGAATTGGTTCGCAACACTGTTGAAAAAGATATCCATAAGAACCCAATGGACTCTCGTACAGACGAAGCCTTGAAAGAAATTTACGAACGTCTTCGTCCAGGTGAGCCTAAGACTGCTGAAAGCTCACGTAGCTTACTTGTAGCTCGTTTCTTTGATCCACGTCGCTATGACCTAGCAGCAGTTGGTCGTTACAAAATCAATAAAAAACTCAATGTTAAAACACGTTTGCTCAACCAAACAATTGCTGAGCCGTTGGTAGATCCTGAAACAGGAGAAATCTTGGTAGAAGCTGGAACTGTTATGACTCGTAGTGTGATTGAAAGCATTGAAAGCCATTTGGATGGTGACTTGAACAAGATTGTTTATATTCCAAATGATGCAGCCGTTGTGACTGAGCCAGTTGTTCTTCAAAAATTCAAGGTTGTTGCTCCAACTGATCCAGATCGTGTCGTAACCATCATTGGTAATGCTAATCCAGATGACAAGGTTCGTATCGTCACTCCTGCAGATATCCTTGCTGAGATGAGCTACTTCCTCAACTTGGCTGAAGGACTTGGCCGTGTAGATGATATCGACCACCTTGGAAACCGTCGTATCCGTGCAGTTGGTGAATTGCTTGCTAACCAAGTACGTCTTGGACTTTCTCGTATGGAACGTAATGTCCGTGAACGTATGTCTGTTCAAGACAACGAAGTTTTGACACCACAACAAATTATCAATATCCGTCCGGTAACAGCTGCGGTGAAAGAATTCTTTGGTTCATCACAGTTGTCACAGTTCATGGACCAACATAACCCACTTTCTGAGTTGTCTCACAAACGCCGTTTGTCAGCCTTAGGACCTGGTGGTTTGACACGTGACCGCGCTGGATATGAAGTCCGTGACGTGCACTATACTCACTACGGCCGTATGTGTCCAATCGAGACACCTGAAGGACCTAACATCGGTTTGATCAATAACTTGTCATCTTACGGGCACTTGAACAAGTATGGTTTTGTTCAAACACCATATCGTAAGGTTGACCGTGAAACAGGTGTTGTCACGAACGAAATCGTTTGGTTGACAGCCGATGAAGAAGATGAATATACTGTAGCGCAGGCCAACTCTCGTCTGAATGAAGATGGAACCTTTGCTGAGAAGATTGTCATGGGACGTCACCAAGGGGTCAACCAAGAGTATCCAGCTAATGTTGTTGACTACATGGACGTATCACCAAAACAGGTAGTTGCCGTTGCGACAGCATGTATTCCTTTCTTGGAAAACGATGACTCCAACCGTGCCCTCATGGGAGCCAACATGCAACGTCAGGCTGTACCATTGATTAATCCTAAAGCACCTTACGTTGGTACTGGTATGGAATATCAGGCAGCCCACGATTCAGGAGCTGCTGTGATTGCTCAGTATGACGGTAAAGTTACCTATGCAGATGCTGACAAGGTAGAAGTTCGTCGTGAAGATGGTTCATTGGACGTTTACCACATCCAAAAATTCCGTCGTTCAAACTCAGGTACTGCCTACAATCAACGTACGCTTGTTAAAGTTGGCGATGTCGTTGAAAAAGGCGATTTCATCGCTGATGGCCCTTCTATGGAAAATGGAGAAATGGCGCTTGGACAAAACCCAATCGTTGCCTACATGACTTGGGAAGGTTACAACTTCGAGGATGCCGTTATCATGAGCGAACGCTTGGTCAAAGACGATGTCTACACATCTGTTCACCTTGAAGAATACGAATCAGAAACACGCGATACAAAGCTTGGGCCTGAAGAAATTACTCGTGAAATTCCAAACGTTGGGGAAGACGCTCTTAAAGATCTTGACGAAATGGGTATTATCCGTATCGGTGCTGAAGTTAAAGAAGGCGACATCCTTGTAGGTAAAGTAACACCTAAGGGTGAGAAAGACCTTTCAGCTGAAGAACGTCTCTTGCACGCTATCTTCGGAGACAAATCTCGTGAAGTACGTGATACTTCTCTTCGTGTACCACACGGTGCCGATGGTGTCGTTCGTGATGTTAAGATCTTTACACGTGCAAATGGAGATGAATTGCAATCAGGTGTTAACATGCTGGTTCGCGTCTACATCGCTCAAAAACGTAAGATCAAGGTCGGAGATAAGATGGCCGGACGTCACGGAAACAAAGGGGTTGTCTCTCGTATCGTTCCTGTAGAAGACATGCCTTACCTTCCAGACGGAACTCCAGTCGATATCATGTTGAACCCACTTGGGGTGCCATCACGTATGAATATCGGTCAGGTTATGGAGCTCCACCTTGGTATGGCGGCTCGTACTCTTGGAATTCATATCGCAACACCAGTCTTTGACGGAGCAAGTTCTGAAGACCTTTGGTCAACCGTTAAAGAAGCTGGTATGGATAGCGATGCCAAAACAATCCTTTACGATGGACGTACAGGTGAACCATTTGATAACCGTGTTTCTGTCGGAGTCATGTACATGATCAAACTCCACCACATGGTTGATGATAAATTGCACGCGCGTTCAGTCGGACCTTACTCAACTGTTACCCAACAACCACTCGGAGGTAAAGCTCAGTTTGGTGGACAACGTTTCGGTGAGATGGAGGTTTGGGCTCTTGAAGCCTACGGTGCGTCAAATGTCCTTCAAGAAATCTTGACTTACAAGTCTGACGATATCAACGGACGTTTGAAAGCTTATGAAGCTATTACAAAAGGAAAACCAATTCCAAAACCAGGTGTTCCAGAATCCTTCCGAGTTCTTGTCAAAGAATTGCAATCTCTTGGTCTTGACATGCGTGTCCTAGACGAAGATGACCAAGAAGTGGAACTTCGCGACTTGGATGAAGGAATGGACGAAGATGTCATCCACGTAGATGACCTTGAAAAAGCCCGCGAAAAAGCAGCCCAAGAGGCAAAAGCAGCTTTTGAAGCTGAAGAAGCTGAGAAAGCAACAAAAGCGGAAGCAACAGAAGAAGCTGCTGAATAAGAAAAAGCAGTTCACTTAGAATAGAAAGGGAAGAAATAGTGGTTGATGTAAATCGTTTTAAAAGTATGCAAATCACCCTAGCTTCTCCAAGTAAAGTCCGTTCATGGTCTTATGGAGAAGTCAAAAAACCTGAAACAATCAATTACCGTACCTTGAAACCAGAACGTGAAGGACTCTTTGATGAAGTTATTTTTGGTCCTACAAAAGACTGGGAATGTGCTTGTGGTAAGTACAAACGCATTCGTTACAGAGGAATTGTTTGTGACCGTTGTGGGGTTGAAGTAACGCGTACGAAAGTTCGTCGTGAGCGTATGGGGCATATCGAATTGAAAGCTCCTGTATCTCACATCTGGTACTTCAAGGGGATTCCAAGCCGTATGGGCTTGACCCTTGATATGAGCCCTCGTGCCCTCGAGGAAGTTATCTACTTTGCGGCTTATGTGGTGATTGATCCTAAGGATACACCACTTGAGCACAAGTCTATCATGACAGAGCGCGAATACCGTGAGCGCTTGCGTGAGTATGGTTATGGATCGTTCGTTGCCAAGATGGGTGCCGAAGCTATCCAAGACCTCTTGAAACAAGTAGATCTTGAAAAAGAAATTGCTGAACTCAAAGAAGAGTTGAAAACAGCTACTGGACAAAAACGTGTCAAAGCCATCCGTCGTTTGGATGTTTTGGATGCCTTTTACAAGTCTGGAAACAAACCTGAATGGATGATTCTCAACATCCTTCCGGTTATTCCACCAGATCTTCGTCCAATGTTGCAGTTGGATGGTGGCCGTTTTGCCTCATCTGACTTGAACGACCTTTACCGCCGTGTTATCAACCGTAACAACCGTTTGGCTCGCTTGCTTGAGTTGAATGCACCAGGTATCATCGTTCAAAATGAGAAGCGTATGCTTCAAGAAGCGGTTGACGCTTTGATTGACAATGGTCGTCGTGGTCGTCCAATCACAGGACCAGGTAGCCGTCCACTGAAATCATTGAGCCACATGCTTAAAGGTAAACAAGGACGCTTCCGTCAAAACTTGCTCGGTAAACGTGTTGACTTCTCAGGACGTTCCGTTATCGCCGTTGGTCCAACTCTTAAGATGTACCAATGTGGTGTGCCACGTGAAATGGCGATCGAGCTCTTTAAACCATTCGTGATGCGTGAAATCGTTGCCCGTGATATCGTGCAAAACGTCAAAGCGGCTAAACGCTTGGTAGAACGCGGAGATGAGCGTATCTGGGATATCCTTGAAGAAGTGATCAAAGAACACCCAGTACTTTTGAACCGCGCACCGACCCTTCACCGTTTGGGGATCCAAGCCTTCGAGCCAGTCTTGATTGATGGTAAGGCCCTTCGCTTGCACCCGCTTGTCTGTGAAGCCTACAATGCCGACTTTGACGGGGACCAAATGGCCATCCACGTACCGCTTTCAGAAGAAGCTCAAGCAGAAGCTCGTATCTTGATGCTAGCTGCTGAGCACATCTTGAACCCGAAAGACGGTAAACCAGTTGTTACTCCATCTCAGGACATGGTTTTGGGTAACTACTACTTGACCATGGAAGAAGCTGGTCGTGAAGGTGAAGGAATGGTCTTCAAGGACCGTGATGAAGCGGTTATGGCTTACCGCAATGGTTATGTTCACCTCCACTCACGTGTTGGTATCGCAACAGACAGCCTCAACAAGCCTTGGACAGAAGAGCAAAAACATAAAGTCTTGCTTACAACAGTTGGTAAAATCCTCTTCAACGACATCATGCCAGAGGGTCTACCATACTTGCAAGAACCAAACAATGCCAACTTGACAGAAGGTGTTCCAGCTAAATACTTCTTGCCACTTGGTGGAGATATCAAGGAAGCAATCAGCAAACTTGAACTCAACCCTCCATTCAAGAAGAAAAATCTTGGAAATATCATCGCTGAAATCTTCAAACGTTTCCGTACGACAGAAACTTCTGCTCTACTTGACCGTATGAAGAACCTCGGTTACCACCACTCAACTCTTGCAGGATTGACAGTGGGTATTGCCGATATTCCAGTCGTTGATGACAAGGCTGAAATCATTGAAGAATCACACAAACGTGTAGAACAAATCACAAAACAATTCCGTCGTGGTATGATTACAGACGACGAGCGTTACAATGCTGTTACAGCTGAATGGCGTGCTGCCCGTGAAAAACTAGAGAAACGTTTGATTGCCAACCAAGATCCTAAGAACCCAATCGTTATGATGATGGACTCAGGAGCCCGTGGTAATATCTCAAACTTCTCACAGCTTGCCGGTATGCGTGGTCTGATGGCTGCTCCGAACGGACGTATCATGGAATTGCCAATCCTTTCAAACTTCCGCGAAGGTTTGTCGGTACTCGAAATGTTCTTCTCAACTCACGGTGCCCGTAAAGGTATGACCGATACGGCCCTTAAGACAGCCGACTCAGGTTACTTGACTCGTCGTTTGGTTGACGTTGCCCAAGACGTTATCATCCGTGAGGACGACTGTGGAACTGACCGTGGTCTCTTGATCCGTTCTATCGCAGAAGGAAAAGAGATGATCGAGTCTCTCGAAGAGCGTCTCAATGGTCGTTACACTAAGAAAACTGTTAAACATCCAGAAACTGGTGCAGTTATCATTGGTCCAAATGAATTGATTACAGAAGACAAGGCGCGTGAAATTGTCAATGCTGGTGTGGAAGAAGTGACTATCCGCTCTGTATTTACATGTAACACTCGTCATGGTGTCTGCCGTCACTGTTACGGTATCAACTTGGCGACTGGTGATGCAGTTGAAGTTGGTGAAGCAGTTGGTACAATCGCTGCCCAATCTATCGGGGAACCTGGTACACAGCTTACAATGCGTACCTTCCACACGGGTGGGGTTGCCTCAAATACCGATATCACTCAGGGTCTTCCTCGTGTCCAAGAAATCTTTGAAGCCCGCAATCCTAAAGGGGAAGCGGTTATCACAGAGGTTAAAGGACAAGTTACCGCTATCGAAGAAGATGCATCAACTCGTACCAAGAAAGTCTTTGTTAAGGGTGAAACTGGCGAAGGTGAGTACGTCGTTCCATTTACAGCTCGTATGCGTGTAGAAGTTGGAGACCAAGTAGCGCGTGGTGCTGCTCTTACAGAAGGTTCTATCCAACCCAAACGTCTCCTTGCAGTTCGCGATGTCTTGTCAGTTGAAACTTACCTTCTCGGTGAAGTACAAAAAGTTTACCGTAGCCAAGGGGTGGAAATCGGTGACAAACACATCGAGGTAATGGTTCGTCAAATGATCCGTAAAGTCCGTGTCATGGATCCAGGAGATACAGACCTTCTCATGGGTACCCTTATGGATATCAATGACTTTACAGATGCCAACAAAGATGTCCTTATCGCAGGTGGAGTTCCAGCGACAGGTCGCCCAGTCCTTATGGGAATTACCAAAGCCTCACTTGAAACAAATAGTTTCTTGTCAGCGGCTTCCTTCCAGGAAACAACTCGTGTCCTTACAGATGCAGCTATCCGCGGTAAGAAAGACCATCTCCTTGGACTTAAAGAAAATGTTATCATCGGTAAGATCATCCCAGCAGGTACTGGTATGGCCCGTTACCGTAACCTTGAACCACATGCTATCAACGAAGAAGAATACCTTAATCCTCCAGTAGAGGAAGAAGGAAATGAAGAAACAACAGAAGTAGTTGTGGATACTGCCGTTGAAACTGTGGAAGAAACAGTAGAATAAGAGAGAATGAGAGAGCCCTCGGGTTCTCTTTCTCTTTTTCTGAAAACTTTCTCCATTTTTCCATGAAATGTGGTAAAATAATACTCAATGAAAATCAAAGAGCAAACTAGGAAACTGGTCGCAGGTTGCTCAAAGCACTGCTTTGAGGTTGTAGATGAAACTGACGAAGTCAGCTCAAAACA
>NZ_VMMI01000021.1:0-19284 GCF_013277125.1 Streptococcus sp. 4094
TTCGATCCCGTTAACTCCCAAAGGTCCCGTAGTGTAGCGGTTATCACGTCGCCCTGTCACGGCGAAGATCGCGGGTTCGATTCCCGTCGGGACCGTTTAAGGTAACGCAAGTTATTTTAGACTCGTTAGCTCAGTTGGTAGAGCAATTGACTTTTAATCAATGGGTCACTGGTTCGAGCCCAGTACGGGTCATATATGCGGGTTTGGCGGAATTGGCAGACGCACCAGATTTAGGATCTGGCGCTTAACGGCGTGGGGGTTCAAGTCCCTTAACCCGCATTAAGATATAATAAATGAGCCGGCTTAGCTCAGTTGGTAGAGCATCTGATTTGTAATCAGAGGGTCGCGTGTTCAAGTCATGTAGCCGGCATTTTTAGATAGAAGAAAACAGTGCGAACGTAGTTCAGTGGTAGAACACCACCTTGCCAAGGTGGGGGTCGCGGGTTCGAATCCCGTCGTTCGCTTAGAGAGGCCGGGGTGGCGGAACTGGCAGACGCACAGGACTTAAAATCCTGCGATTGGTAACGATCGTACCGGTTCGATTCCGGTCCTCGGCATAATATGGAGCACCCTTAGCTCAACTGGATAGAGTACCTGACTACGAATCAGGCGGTTAGAGGTTCGACTCCTCTAGGGTGCATTTTTCTTTTTAACTCGGGAAGTAGCTCAGCTTGGTAGAGTACTTGGTTTGGGACCAAGGTGTCGCAGGTTCGAATCCTGTCTTCCCGATACATGGCGGTGTAGCTCAGCTGGCTAGAGCGTCCGGTTCATACCCGGGAGGTCGGGGGTTCGATCCCCTTCGCCGCTATAATGATCTTGTCGGACCTTTAGCTCAGCTGGTTAGAGCTCTCGGCTCATAACCGAGTGGTCGTAGGTTCAAGTCCTACAAGGTCCATTTGAATATTGGAGGATTACCCAAGTCCGGCTGAAGGGAACGGTCTTGAAAACCGTCAGGCGTGTAAAAGCGTGCGTGGGTTCGAATCCCACATCCTCCTTTTTATTAACGCGGGATGGAGCAGCTCGGTAGCTCGTCGGGCTCATAACCCGAAGGTCGTAGGTTCAAATCCTGCTCCCGCAATAAGGCTCGGTAGCTCAGTTGGTAGAGCAATGGATTGAAGCTCCATGTGTCGGCGGTTCGATTCCGTCTCGCGCCATTTTTACTTATAGTATGTATGCGGGTGTAGTTTAGTGGTAAAACTACAGCCTTCCAAGCTGTTGTCGCGAGTTCGATTCTCGTCACCCGCTTTGAACTTTGTTCAAATTACCAAGTTTTTTAACTTGGGCGCGTAGCTCAGGTGGTTAGAGCGCACGCCTGATAAGCGTGAGGTCGGTGGTTCGAGTCCACTCGTGCCCATTAATTGGAGAATTACTCAAGAGGCTGAAGAGGACGGTTTGCTAAATCGTTAGGTCGGGTAACTGGCGCAAGGGTTCGAATCCCTTATTCTCCGTTTTAATGAGAGTTTGTAACTCTCTTTTTTACTTTTAGAGACAATAAAACTTCAGATCTGTAAAACTTAATTGAATTACTAATCTGAAGTTATTTTTATATCGTTTATATTATAATTGTGTTATTTTACTTCCAACTATTGAGAGAAATTTCTCCGCTATTGAGCCAGATTTTTTTTCCGTTATCACATTGAACTAAAAGTTTACCACTTTCAGAGATGTCTTTAGCAAGTCCCTTGTAGTCTTTTTGATCTAGTGTGAAAGTAACTTCTTTTCCTAGAACGAATGACTGTTTTTTATATAGGTATAATAACTCCTCTGCTGGTGTTTCGAAGAAAGCACGCCAGATTTCTATGATCAATTCATTCCTTGTTATAGGAGCTGTAGTTTTAAATAAGCTAGTAGCTTTTTCTTTTAATTCCTGAGGGAAGTCTTTAATAGTGAAATTGATACCTACTCCAATAATGATATCTGTGACTAGGCTTGTTTCTACAGACGTTATTGCCTCAGTAAGGATTCCTCCAATTTTATGATTTTTGAGGTAGATATCATTGACCCATTTTATGTCGACATCTATTAAAGTTAGGTTCTTAATGGCTTTGTAGATAGCTCCTGCTACAAGTAGTGTGTAGGATGGTAATTTGTCGTAGGGGAGATTTGGTTTAAGATGTAGTGTCATATAAATGCCACCTTGAGGAGAGTAGAAGGAACGTTGAAAACGGCCTCGGCCTGCTGTTTGATAGGAAGCTAGATAGAGGGTATTTGCTTCATGGCCTAAATCAATTGCTTCTTTTGCATCTAGTTGTGTTGATTTTGTTTCGGGTTTAAAGCTGACTTTAATTGGAAGATTTTCTTCTAGAATCTCTGGAAGAATAAGGTCACCATTCATCAGTTGATATCCTTTGTTTTTGATACTATCAATTTCAATGCCTTCTTGTTCTAGCCGCTTGATGGCTTTCCAAATTGATGTTCGACTGAGGGATAGTTCTTCTGCGATTTTTTCTCCGCTGATATAATCGGTTTCTTTAGTTAGAATTTGGTAGACGGCTTGGTAGGATTTCATAGTGTTTCCTTTCTCACTAGTTGGTATTGAGAGTATTCTTTTCTTGTATGACTTGGAGTCTGATTAAAGTATTGTTTATAAGCTTTCGAAAAATGGAGTGGATCTGAAAAACCTACCGAGTATGCAATTACCTTGATGGATTCTTGGGTATTTTCGAGAAGTTGTTTAGCTCGGTGCATTCGAACGTAGAGTAGGTATTCTTTGGGGGATAAGGTGTTAAATTCTTTGAATACGCTTGATAAGTAACTTCTGTGAACGGATAGTTCTTTTGCTAAATCTTGAATTGTAAGTGATTGAGGATAGTGGCTATCAATTAATCGTTTGCATTCAAGATAGAGTTGGTAGGTTGATGAAATATTCTTTTTTTTCTGATTGGGAGCAATAGTTCCCAGATGAAACATCAGTTCATGGAGTTGTCCCATGATATGGAGTTGAGCTAATTCATTGGATTTTGTAATCTGAGCGAAGCGGACAATGTCTGAGATGAGTTTTGCAGTAGTCTGGGTATGACAAGTTTCAGATTGGATGAGATAGGATTGGTCAGAAATTTGAGAAAGAGCAAAATAGTCAGGAGCTTTTCCTCCAGTGATTCCTAACCAGTAGTAGGCCCAAGGATTTTCACTATCAGCTTGATAAAAGGTTAGTTCATCTGGTTTTAATAGAAAGAAATCTCCTTCTTTTAAATCAACAATTTTACCCTTGTAATGGAATGTTCCTTGTCCTTTACTAATGTAATGTAGAACGTATGTATCACGAATGGCTGGACCAAAAGAGTAATTAGGTGTGCATTCCTCATATCCATAAAAGCTTAGGGAAAGGTCGATTGTTCCAGTCTGGTATTCTGAAAAAACTAGCATGTGCCACCTCCTACCTAACATTTTACCATATTCTTGAGACATTTTTCTATTTTGGAAAGCGATTTCAGATGATAAAATAGAATCAATAAAGTGATGAGGTGAAGTAAATGGGAGTTAGGATAGAGAATAATCTATTTTATGTTGAGAGTAAAAATCTAAGTTTGATTATTGAAAATCGTGATGGGTACTTACTATTGAAACATTTAGGAAAGACTATTAAGAACTATAAAGGTTCCAATAGTGTTTATGAACGAGACCATGCCTTTTCAGGAAATCCAACGACTACTAATCGAACCTTTAGTTTAGATACTCATAGACAGATTTTTGGACAACATGGCTTAGGAGATTTTAGGAAACCAACTATACAGATTCAGCATAGTGTAACTGAAGTAACAGACTTTCGATTTGTAGAAGCAAAGATTTTAAAAGGTCAGAATGGTCCAAAGAGCTTACCTTCTCCACATAGCATGGACGATACAGAGACTCTTGTCTTAATGTTAGAGGATTCTAAGGCTCAACTGAGTCTGACTTTGTATTATACAGCTTTTGAAAATGATGCAACAATTGCTAGCTACAGTAAATTAGAGAATAATAGTAACCAGGAAGTTGTCATTCATAAAGATTTTTCTTTTATGGCTGATTTTCCTGCTGCAGCTTACGAAATCGTAACTCTTCAGGGAGCTTATGCTCGTGAAAAGACTGTCAGACGTCAACAGGTAGAACAAGGAATCTTTTCGATTAGTTCGAACCGTGGAGCTTCTGGGCATGCTCAAACACCAGCTCTTTTCTTATGTGATCAAGGAGTTACAGAGGATGCAGGGAATGTGTTTGCTATTCAACTAATGTATAGTGGAAACTTTAAAGCTTTTGTTCAAAAGAATCAATTGAATGAAGTTCGGCTGGCTATTGGGATTAATCCGGAAAACTTTTCTTGGAAGTTAGACCCTGAGGAATACTTTGAAACACCGGTAGCTTTAATGACCTATTCAGATAAGGGATTAACTGGTATTAGTCATGAAAGTCAGAATTTTGTACTGAAGCATATTATGCCAAGTAAATTTTCTAAAAAAGAACGCCCAATTCTAATCAATAACTGGGAAGCTACTTACTTTGACTTTCAGAGAGAAAAACTGTTAGAGTTAGCAGATGAAGCTAAGAAAGTTGGCATTGAACTTTTTGTATTAGATGATGGTTGGTTTGGTAATCGCTTTGATGATAATCGGGCTTTAGGTGATTGGGTTGTTAATGAGGAAAAACTGGGTGGAAGCCTAGAAAGTCTGATTTCAGCTATCCATGAAAGAGGTTTGCAGTTTGGGCTTTGGTTAGAACCTGAAATGATTTCTGTAGATAGCGATTTGTATCGTAAACATCCTGACTGGGCTATTCAGGTTCCAGGATATGACCATACCTATTCTCGAAATCAATTAGTACTTAATCTTGCCAATCCTCAGGTAGTAGAATACTTGAAAAATGTCTTAGATCAACTCCTATCTTATCATGAGATTGATTACATTAAATGGGATATGAATCGTAATATTACTAACCTAGGAAATGGCTTTACTTATCTAGAAACACAGATGCAATCTCATCAGTACATGTTGGGGCTTTACGAACTCGTTTCTTATCTGACAGAAAAGCACAGCCATATTCTCTTTGAGTCCTGCTCTGGTGGTGGTGGACGAAATGATCTTGGTATGATGCGCTATTTCCCACAAGTCTGGGCTAGTGATAATACTGATGCCATTGCACGTTTACCAATTCAATACGGTTCATCCTATCTCTATCCAACCATTTCTATGGGGGCTCATGTTTCAGCAGTACCGAATCATCAGATGGGACGAACGACACCATTAGAAACACGTGGTCATGTAGCAATGATGGGAAATCTGGGATATGAGCTTGATTTGACAAGTTTATCAGATGAAGAGAAAGCTGAGATTGCTAATCAGGTGAACTTGTATAAAGAATTACGACCAGTAGTTCAGTTAGGACAACAGTATAGGTTAATTAATCCCGAGTCTGCATCCAATGAAGCAGCTGTACAATTTAATTACAAAAATCAAACGATTGTAACCTACGTTCGCGTTTTGTCAGTTGTAGAGGCCATGGAAACAACTTTAAAATTAAAAGATTTGGATGAAGAGGGACTGTATGAATTACAGGAAAATGGAGTAGTTTACTCAGGTGCAGAACTCATGTATGCGGGCTTAACTGTTATCTTATCCCAGGGAGATTTTTTGAGTAAACAGTATATTTTCAGAAGACTATAATAAAAGTGTATAAATTTATAAAGGAGGCTTTCCAATGAAATGGTATAAGAAAATCGGACTTCTTGCAATTACAGGTTTAGCTTTGTTTGGGCTCGGCGCTTGCTCCAACTATGGTAAATCTGCGGATGGCACAGTGACCATCGAGTATTTCAACCAGAAAAAAGAAATGACCAAAACCTTGGAAGAAATCGCTCGTGATTTTGAGAAGGAAAACCCTAAGATCAAGGTCAAAGTCGTCAATGTACCAAATGCTGGTGAAGTATTGAAGACACGTGTTCTCGCAGGAGATGTGCCTGATGTGGTCAATATTTACCCACAGTCCATCGAACTGCAAGAATGGGCAAAAGCAGGTGTCTTTGAAGATTTGAGCAACAAAGACTACCTGAAACGCGTGAAAAATGGCTACGCTGAAAAATATGCTGTAAACGAAAAAGTTTACAACGTTCCTTTTACAGCTAATGCTTATGGAATTTACTACAACAAAGATAAATTCGAAGAGCTGGGCTTGAAGGTTCCTGAAACCTGGGATGAATTTGAACAGTTAGTCAAAGACATCGTTACTAAAGGACAAACACCATTTGGAATTGCAGGTGCAGATGCTTGGACACTCAATGGTTACAATCAATTAGCCTTTGCGACAGCCACAGGTGGAGGAAAAGAAGCCAATCAATACCTTCGTTATTCTCAACCAAATGCCATTAAATTGTCGGATTCGATTATGAAAGATGACATCAAGGTCATGGACATCCTTCGCATCAATGGCTCTAAGCAAAAGAACTGGGAAGGTGCTGGCTATACCGATGTTATCGGAGCCTTCGCACGTGGGGATGTCCTCATGACACCAAATGGGTCTTGGGCGATCACAGCGATTAATGAACAAAAACCGAACTTTAAGATTGGGACCTTCATGATTCCAGGAAAAGAAAAAGGACAAAGCTTAACCGTTGGTGCGGGAGACTTGGCATGGTCTATCTCAGCCACCACCAAACATCCAAAAGAAGCCAATGCCTTTGTGGAATATATGACCCGTCCAGAAGTCATGCAAAAATACTACGATGTGGACGGATCTCCAACAGCGATTGAAGGGGTCAAACAAGCAGGAGAAGATTCACCGCTTGCTGGTATGACCGAATATGCCTTTACGGATCGTCACTTGGTCTGGTTGCAACAATACTGGACCAGTGAATCAGACTTCCATACCTTGACTATGAACTATGTCTTGACCGGTGATAAACAAGGCATGGTCAATGATTTGAATGCCTTCTTTAACCCGATGAAAGCGGATGTGGATTAGGAGTAGAGACTATGAAAAAAGTATTACAAAAATATTGGGCATGGGCTTTTGTGGTCATCCCTCTCTTGTTACAAGCAATTTTCTTCTATGTGCCGATGTTTCAAGGAGCCTTTTACAGTTTTACCAACTGGACAGGATTGACTTATAACTACAAATTTGTCGGCTTAAACAACTTTAAGCTCCTCTTCATGGATCCAAAATTCATGAATGCGATTGGCTTTACCGCAATCATTACGATTGCCATGGTGGTTGGTGAGATTGCACTCGGGATCTTCATTGCGCGTGTCTTGAACTCTAAAATTAAAGGCCAAACCTTCTTCCGTGCTTGGTTCTTCTTCCCAGCTGTTTTGTCTGGTTTGACAGTGGCTTTGATCTTCAAGCAAGTCTTCAACTATGGTCTTCCAGCGATTGGGCATGCCCTTCATATTGAATTTCTCCAAACCAGTCTTTTAGGGACTAAGTGGGGAGCGATCTTTGCGGCTGTCTTTGTCCTTCTTTGGCAAGGGGTGGCTATGCCCATCATCATCTTTCTAGCTGGTTTGCAATCTATTCCAACTGAGATTACAGAGGCAGCAAGGATTGATGGCGCGACTAGCAAGCAAGTTTTCTGGAACATTGAATTGCCTTACTTGCTACCAAGTGTCTCTATGGTCTTTATCCTATCCCTAAAAGGTGGGCTGACTGCTTTTGACCAAGTCTTTGCCATGACCGGTGGTGGTCCAAACAATGCCACAACCTCACTTGGGCTTTTGGTTTATAACTATGCCTTTAAAAACAACCAATTCGGTTATGCCAATGCCATTGCCGTAATCTTGTTCTTCTTAATTGTAGTGATTTCGATCATCCAATTGAGAGTATCTAAGAAATTTGAAATTTAAGAGGAGAAGCATGATGAAACAAGATGAAAGAAAAGACCTGATTGGCAAATACATTCTATTGATTCTAGGATCGGTTCTGATTTTAGTGCCGCTCCTTGCTACCCTCTTTAGTTCCTTCAAACCCACTAAGGATATTGTAGATAATTTCTTTGGCTTTCCAACCAACTTCACATGGGACAACTTTAGCCGTCTCTTAGCTGATGGGATCGGAGGCTATTATTGGAACTCTGTCGTCATCACTGTCTTGTCTTTACTTGCAGTAATGATCTTTATTCCTATGGCAGCCTACTCCATCGCTCGCAATATGAGTAAAAGAAAAGCCTTTACCATCATGTATACCCTCTTAATCCTCGGAATCTTCGTACCTTTCCAAGTCATCATGATTCCGATTACGGTTATGATGAGTAAACTCGGTTTGGCTAATACCTTTGGTTTGATCTTGCTCTACTTGACCTATGCGATTCCACAGACCCTCTTTCTCTATGTTGGCTATATCAAAATCTCGATCCCAGAAAGTCTGGATGAAGCAGCAGAGATCGATGGGGCTAATAAATTTACAACCTATTTCCGCATCATCTTCCCAATGATGAAACCGATGCATGCGACAACCATGATCATCAATGCCCTTTGGTTCTGGAATGACTTCATGTTGCCACTCCTTGTCTTGAACCGGGATTCCAAAATGTGGACTCTGCCTTTGTTCCAATACAACTACGCAGGCCAATATTTCAACGACTACGGACCAAGCTTTGCCTCATACGTTGTCGGCATTATCAGTATCACCATTGTCTATCTCTTCTTCCAACGCCATATCATCGCAGGAATGAGCAACGGAGCAGTGAAGTAAGAAGAACTCATGGAATCTATAGTCTCTGACACAGAGGAAGGGTTCAGCTTGTTGATAATTCTATGTAGAAGACAAGAAAGTAGTACTTAGTTTATCACAGTCTATATTAGTACGAGTTTGATGATAAATAGAGATTTAAAATGAATTTGATTTACGAAGCCAAGTCAATGAGACTTGGCTTCAATTAGAAAAAGGAGAGTAATGATGCCAATTCAGAATAAAACCATGTTGATTACCTATTCAGATAGTTTGGGAAATAATCTTAAAGACTTATATGAGAATTTGGAAGAGCATTTTGGTGATGCTATTGGGGGAGTTCACCTTCTACCATTTTTCCCATCAACAGGTGATCGTGGATTTGCGCCAGTTGACTATGACGAAGTGGATTCAGCTTTTGGTGATTGGGAGGATGTTAAGCGTTTAGGTGAGAAATATTATCTTATGTTTGACTTTATGATTAATCATATTTCTCGTCAATCCAAGTATTATAAGGATTATCAAGAAAAACATGAAGCAAGTGAATTTAAAGATCTCTTTCTAAACTGGGATAAGTTTTGGCCGGAAAATCGTCCGACACAGTCTGATGTAGATTTAATTTACAAGCGTAAGGATCGTGCACCAAAGCAAGAGATCGTTTTCGCAGATGGTTCAGTAGAACATTTGTGGAATACCTTTGGTGAGGAGCAGATTGATCTTGATGTGACCAAAGAAGTAACGATGGAATTTATCCGTAAGACCATTCAGCACTTGGCAAGTAATGGCTGTGATTTGATTCGTCTAGATGCCTTTGCTTATGCAGTGAAGAAATTGGATACTAATGATTTCTTTGTGGAACCAGATATTTGGGATTTATTGGACAAAGTTCGAGACATCGCTGCTGAGTATGGGACAGAGCTCTTACCTGAGATTCATGAACATTATTCGATTCAGTTTAAAATAGCGGATCACGATTACTATGTTTATGATTTTGCTCTTCCAATGGTAACCCTTTATACTCTTTACAGTTCCAGAACAGAGCGCTTGGCTAAGTGGTTAAAGATGAGCCCGATGAAGCAATTTACGACGCTAGATACCCATGATGGGATTGGAGTAGTAGATGTCAAGGATATCCTGACTGATGAGGAAATTGACTATGCTTCAAATGAACTCTATAAGGTTGGAGCGAATGTCAAACGTAAGTACTCTAGTGCCGAGTATAACAATTTAGATATCTACCAAATCAATTCAACCTACTATTCTGCGCTTGGAGACGATGATGTCAAGTATTTTCTCGCTCGTCTAATTCAAGCTTTTGCCCCAGGTATTCCTCAGATTTACTATGTTGGTCTATTAGCAGGCAAGAATGACTTGAAATTGTTAGAAGAAACTAAAGAAGGTCGAAATATTAATCGTCATTACTATAGCAATGAGGAAATAGCAGAAGAAGTCCAACGTCCTGTAGTGAAGGCCCTTCTCAATCTATTTTCTTTCCGTAATCGTTCAGAGGCATTTGATTTAGAAGGAACTATTGACGTTGAAACACCAACAGCCCACAGCATTGTAGTCAAACGTCAAAATAAAGATAAGTCCGTAACAGCAGTAGCAGAAATTGATTTGCAAAGTCAGACTTATCGGATAATTGAGAATGGAGTTGAAGTAAGATTTTGAAGCCTTGATATGGTTGATAAAATAGGTTTTTATTTTAGTAAACGTTTCCCTTGTTTTCAAATTGCTAAAAAAGTGGTACAATATAGGATAGCTTACTATTATCTGAATCAGCTGATTTGGAGAGAAAGGATTCATTTTGAAATCAATAGGCTTTATTGAAAAGCTGATAGGGTTGTCTAGTAAAGAGCTGATTTTATTGGGAATTATCCTAAGTATCTTTTTACCCTTTTATCTTTTTGTAGTTGTATTCTGTTTATATATTATCAGTTTGATTTTTACAGGAGACATGAAAAGTATTCTTCAGAAAATGGGGGAGCATCCGATGCTGCTTCTTTTTCTTGGCTATAGTACTGTA
This sequence comes from Streptococcus sp. 4094, assembly GCF_013277125.1. Lineage (NCBI taxonomy): Bacteria > Bacillati > Bacillota > Bacilli > Lactobacillales > Streptococcaceae > Streptococcus > Streptococcus sp. 4094. The sequence continues at coordinate 10,658 of NZ_VMMI01000021.1, forward strand.
ATATCCATTTTTGCACAAAATTGGATGGGAGTTGTAGCTTCAGTAGGAATTTTTCTATTTACTATTTTCTTTTTGCACTATCAGTCGATTTTATCACATAAATTCTTTCGATTGATTTTGCAGCTCGTCTTGTTTGGTAGCGTCTTGTCAGCTGTTTTTGCGAGTTTAGAGCATTTCCAAATTGTGAGGAAATTCAACTATGCTTTTCTTTCACCAAATATGCAGGTATGGCATCAGAATCGTGCAGAAGTAACCTTCTTTAATCCTAATTATTATGGAATTATTTGTTGTTTCTGTATCATGATTGCCTTCTATCTGTTTACAACGACCAAGTTGAATTGGTTGAAAGTATTCTGTGTGTTTGCAGGCTTTGTGAATCTCTTTGGATTGAACTTTACTCAAAATCGAACTGCCTTTCCTGCTATTATCGCTGGAGCAATTATTTATCTCTTTACGACCATTAAAAACTGGAAGGCCTTTTGGCTTAGTATTGGGGTCTTTGCGATTGGCTTGAGCTTCCTCTTTTCTAGTGATTTGGGAGTTCGAATGGGTACTTTAGACTCTTCTATGGAAGAACGCATTTCTATCTGGGATGCTGGGATGGCCTTGTTTAAGCAAAATCCTTTTTGGGGTGAAGGACCATTGACCTATATGCACTCTTATCCTCGGATACATGCTCCTTATCATGAACATGCCCACAGTCTTTATATTGATACGATTCTGAGTTACGGAATTGTGGGGACCATTTTATTAGTTTTGTCTTCTGTTGCTCCTGTTCGCTTGATGATGGATATGAGTCAGGAGTCGGGGAAACGTCCGATTATCGGTCTTTATCTATCTTTCCTTACAGTGGTTGCTGTACACGGAATCTTTGACTTGGCCCTCTTCTGGATTCAGTCAGGTTTCATTTTCTTGTTAGTTATGTGCAGTATTCCATTGGAGCATCGAACTTTGGTATCGGACATGACGGATTAAGTTTTATAAGATTGAAATCTTCTACCTTTGGTGGGAGATTTTTTATATACACTGGGCATGTCGTGTATCTGAGGTGTAAGTCCTCTGTAGGGATCCACTACCGGTGAATACAATAGCTCTCCCCAAGCCTGACTATCGTGAGGTAGTGGATTAAAATGGTCTGGGGATAGATCGTTTTAAGTCTGACGCAGGAAATAAGAATTGTCAGAGGAAGGGATAGCGAAATCGTGGCACTACGAACAGGAACGTGATAGAAAGGCGTATATAGTGGATAAGGTAGCGAGAAATTTTAAAGTATAAAAGATAGTCTTAATCTATATGTGTAAATCACGAAAGTAATTAAATTTGGAATAAGGTTGGTGTGAAAAAGATATAGTAAACGGAATCTTGAATACTAGAATGATACTTCTACAATATTGTTATAATTTAATTTGAATTCCAAAATCACATTGTTCAGTCTGTATTTCATTTTACTATAGGTCTTCCTAAGCTCCAAAGTTTCTGCGTCAAATTTCCTATTTTAGCTGTAGCCTTTGATACTTCGAACGATAATTTGAATCATATATTCAGAAAAAATGAAAAATTTGTGTTAATAAGCCTAAATATTCTGAAAATTCGTTTATTTTTCTTGAAACATCTTAAAATCTATGGTATAATTGGTAATAACCTATACTTTATTACGAGGAGTGAAGAAATGAAAAAAAGTCAAGTGCTTGCTGTAGCAGGAGCTACCTTATTAGCGTCAGGAGTTCTAGCTGCGTGTTCAAACACTAGTTCAAATAATGCGAAACTAGCAAAAGATTACCAATATGTTTATCAAACAGATCCAGAAACTTTGGATTATATTGTCAGCAATATTGATTCAACATCTTTCATCACAACAAATGCTGTAGATGGTTTGTTGGCTAACGATAAATATGGTAATCTGGTTCCTTCTATTGCTGAATCATGGACAGTTTCAAAAGATGGTTTGACTTATACCTATAAAATCCGTAAGGATGCTAAATGGGTAACTGCAGAGGGAGAAGAGTATGCTCCTGTCACTGCTAAAGATTTCGTCACTGGTTTGAAACATGCCGTAGATGGAAAATCAAAAGGACTTTCAATCGTTAGCTCTTCTATTAAAGGATTAGAAGCATACATCAAGGGTGAAACAAGCGATTTTTCAACTGTTGGAGTAAAAGCACTTGATGACCAAACACTAGAATATACTTTGAACCAGCCAGAAACTTTCTGGAACGATAAGACAACTAGTGGTGTTTTGATGCCAGTTAATGAAGAATTCTTAGCTTCAAAAGGGGAAGGTTTTGGTGCCCCAACAGATGCAAACTCTATTCTTTATAACGGTCCATTTGTCTTGAAAGCTGTAACCCCTAAATCATCTATCGAGATGGCTAAAAATGATGCATACTGGGATAAAGAAAATGTAAAAATTGAGAACGTTAAGTTCACTTTCTGGGACGGTAAGGATCAAGATGTAATTGCCAAAGGTTTTTCTGATGGTCAATATAGCAAAGCCCGTATCTTCCCTACAAGTTCTACATATGAAAAATATGCAGCTGACTTCAAAGATAACATTTACTTTAACGAACCAGGTGCTGGTGTTGCAACTGTCAGCTTGAACTATGGCCGTACAACTTATAACCACACTGCTAAGACAAGTGATGCCCAAAAGACATCTACTCAAAAAGCTTTGCTAAATAAGGAGTTCCGTCAAGCCTTGAACTTTGCGGTCGATCGCAGTTCTTATTCAGCTCAAACAAATGGTACTGATGGAGCGGCAGTAGCCATCCGTAATACATTTGCACCATATAATCTTCAAGTTGGTAAGAAAACATTTGGTGAATTGGTACAAGATAGCTTGGCTAAGACAAATTCTTCCACTTGGTCAAACGTATCTCTAGCAGATTCTCAAAATGGACTTTACAATGAAGAAAAAGCGAAAGAAGCATTTGCTAAAGCTAAATCAAGCCTACAAGCTGAAGGTGTTGAATTCCCAATCCACTTGGATGCCTTGGTTATCCAAGAATCAACAGCGGTTGTAAACCGTGTTCAATCATTGAAACAATCAATTGAAAAAGTATTGGGTTCAGATAATGTTGTTGTAGACTTACAACAAATGACTCAAGCAGAAGCTTTACCAATTTCATTTAGTGCTCCAACAGCTAAAGAGCAAGATTGGGATATCCACACCTTGCTAGGATGGAACCCTGACTATCAAGATCCTTCTACTTTCTTGGATCAGTTTGTCATCAAGGGAGGAAACACTCGCCTTTACCTTGGTATTGACCAAAACACTGATGCATCAGTAGTAAGCAAACTTGCTTTAGCTGACTATGGAAAATTACTTGATGACGCAAATAGCGAGAACCAAGACGTTCAAAAACGTTATGAAAAATACGCGGTAGCACAAGCTTGGTTGACTGACAATGCTTTGACAATTCCAGTAATGGCTTCTCCTAAAGAAACAGCCGTTTCATATGTTTCAAAAGTTCTACCATTTAGCTCATCATATTCTGAATCTGGTCTTAAAGGTGAAAATTCAGGATACTTGAAGTACACTGAAGTTGGTGAAAAAGCAATCACCAAAGAAGAGTATGAAAAAGCTCGTGAAAAATGGTTGAAAGAAAAAGCTGAATCAAATGAGAAAGCTCAAAAAGAATTGGCAAGTCATGTGAAGTAAATAATTTCTAATAGAACTTTCTCTCCATGAGGAGAAGGTTCTTTTGGGATTTTTAAAGGAAATAATATGAAAAAATATATTTTTATGCGTGTTTTGCGGTCATTGGTTTCGATTTTCTTAGTAACGACTTTGACCTACACGATTATCTATACCTTGGTTCCTCGAAAATTGATTTTCAAGCAGGACCCTAACTATAATAAAATTGCGACAACGGCTGATAAACGTGATAACTATGAAAATACTGTGTTTGAGCGTATGGGCTACATTGAGTATTACGATACTAAGGAGTTGCAAGAAAAGGCAAGTAGCATGGATTCTTCTGTAACAGTAGAGGCAAATGCGACCAATAAAGCTATTTATGAAAAGTACATCAATCAATTAGGTCATGGTTGGACTTTGGGAGAATTTACTGAAAGTGGTCAATTTTATGCTACTCGTGAAATTCCAATTTTTGAACGTGTTTTTCACTTCTATGCTAACTTGATTGACATTGACCATACAAATAAAATTCAAGACCCTGAAAATCCAGACTTGAAACGCTACCTTCGTTTCGAAAATGATCCAGCTATCGGATGGTCATTGGTCGGTTCGGGTACTAAACATAAATATCTCTTGTACTTCAACAGTCAGTTCCCATTTGTGCATCAAAATTTTGTGAATATCAATTTAGGTGACTCTTATCCAACCTATGCTAATACACCAGTTCTTCAGGTTATTACTCAAGGTCAAGGACAAACCAAAACTGCCCAAGTTCAGTTCCCAACAGGTAAGAAAACGTCTTCTGTAAATATTTACTCAAGAACCTACAAGTCACCTAGCCAGGCTGATTCTCGTGAAGTAGCTAGCTATGGGAAAGATGATCCTTATACAGCGACTGAAAGTAATTACCAATATCCATCTATGATTGTCAGCTCTGCTATTGCTGGTTTGATTGGTTTGGTGATTTCTTATGCGATTGCCGTGCCACTTGGTTCAGCCATGGCTCGTTTCAAGAACACTTGGATCGATAGCTTCTCAACAGGGGCTTTGACCTTCTTGATGGCACTTCCAACAATCGCCCTTGTTTATATTGTTCGATTGATTGGTTCCTCAATTGGTTTACCAGATTCATTCCCTATCTTAGGGGCTGGAGATTGGCGTTCTTATGTTTTACCAGCAGTCATCCTTGGTTTGTTGGGTGCTCCTGGTACAGCCATTTGGATTCGTCGTTACATGATTGACTTGCAATCTCAAGACTTTGTTCGTTTCGCTCGTGCAAAAGGTTTGTCTGAAAAAGAAATTTCAAACAAACACATCTTTAAAAATGCCATGGTTCCGCTGGTTTCAGGAATTCCTGGTGCTGTTATCGGGGTTATCGGTGGTGCAACCCTTACTGAAACAGTCTTCGCCTTCCCAGGTATGGGTAAAATGTTGATTGACTCTGTAAAAGCATCTAATAACTCTATGGTCGTAGGTCTTGTCTTCATCTTTACATGTATTTCTATCTTCTCACTTCTTTTGGGAGATATTTGGATGACGATTATTGACCCACGTATTAAATTGACTGAGAAAGGAGGCAAATAATGTCTACAATCGATAAAGAAAAATTTCAGTTTGTAAAACGTGACGATTTTGCCTCTGAAACTATTGATGCGCCAGCATATTCTTACTGGAAGTCAGTGTTTAGACAATTTATGAAGAAAAAATCAACTGTAGTTATGTTGGGAATCTTGGTAGCTATCATTTTGATGAGTTTCATCTACCCAATGTTTTCTAAGTTTGATTTCAATGATGTCAGCAAGGTAAACGACTTTAGTGCTCGTTATATCAAGCCAAATGCTGAGCATTGGTTCGGTACAGACAGTAACGGTAAATCGCTCTTTGACGGTGTCTGGTTCGGAGCTCGTAACTCTATCCTCATTTCTGTGATTGCGACAGTGATTAACTTGGTTATCGGTGTTTTTGTCGGTGGTATTTGGGGAATTTCAAAATCAGTTGACCGCGTGATGATGGAAGTTTATAATGTCATCTCAAACATCCCATCTCTTTTGATTGTCATTGTCTTGACTTACTCAATCGGAGCTGGATTCTGGAATCTGATTTTTGCCATGAGTGTGACAACATGGATTGGAATTGCCTTCATGATCCGTGTGCAAATCTTGCGTTATCGTGATTTGGAATACAACTTGGCGTCACGTACTTTGGGAACACCAACCTTGAAGATTGTTGCTAAAAACATCATGCCTCAATTGGTATCTGTTATTGTGACAACGATGACACAAATGCTTCCAAGCTTTATCTCATACGAAGCCTTCTTGTCTTTCTTCGGTCTTGGATTACCAATTACAGTGCCAAGTTTGGGTCGTTTGATTTCAGATTATTCACAAAACGTAACAACCAATGCTTACTTGTTCTGGATTCCATTGACAACCCTTGTTTTGGTATCCTTGTCCCTTTTCGTAGTTGGTCAAAACTTAGCGGATGCTAGTGATCCACGTACACATAGATAGGAGTAGAAATGACAAAAGAAAAAAATGTAATTTTGACTGCTCGCGATATTGTCGTGGAATTTGACGTTCGTGACAAAGTATTGACAGCCATTCGCGGCGTTTCCCTTGAACTGGTTGAAGGAGAAGTATTAGCCTTGGTAGGTGAGTCAGGATCAGGAAAATCTGTTTTGACAAAAACTTTCACAGGTATGCTTGAAGAAAATGGTCGCATTGCCCAAGGTAGCATTGACTACCGTGGTCAGGATTTGACAGCCTTGTCTTCTCACAAGGATTGGGAACAAATTCGTGGTGCTAAGATTGCGACTATCTTCCAAGATCCAATGACTAGTTTGGACCCAATTAAAACAATTGGTAGTCAGATTACAGAAGTTATTGTAAAACACCAAGGAAAAACAGCTAAAGAAGCAAAAGAATTGGCCATTGACTACATGAATAAGGTTGGGATTCCAGATGCAGATAGACGTTTTGATGAATACCCATTCCAATATTCTGGAGGGATGCGTCAACGTATCGTAATTGCTATTGCCCTTGCCTGCCGACCTGATGTTTTGATCTGTGATGAGCCAACAACAGCCTTGGATGTGACTATCCAAGCACAGATTATTGATTTGCTGAAATCTTTACAAAACGAATACCATTTCACAACAATCTTTATCACCCACGACCTTGGTGTGGTAGCAAGTATTGCAGATAAGGTAGCAGTTATGTATGCAGGAGAAATCGTTGAGTATGGAACTGTTGAGGAAGTCTTCTATGACCCTCGCCATCCATATACATGGAGTCTCTTGTCTAGCTTGCCTCAGCTTGCTGATGATAAAGGAGATCTTTACTCAATTCCAGGAACACCTCCGTCACTTTATACTGACCTGAAAGGGGATGCCTTTGCCTTGCGTTCAGACTATGCAATGCAGATTGACTTCGAACAAAAAGCTCCTCAATTCTCAGTATCAGAGACACATTGGGCTAAAACTTGGCTTCTTCATGAGGATGCTCCAAAAGTAGAAAAACCAGCTGTGATTGCAAATCTCCACGATAAGATCCGTGAAAAAATGGGATTTACCCATCTGGAAGACTAGGAGGAAGGAAATGTCTGAAAAATTAGTAGAAATCAAAGATTTAGAAATTTCCTTCGGTGAAGGAAGTAAGAAGTTTGTCGCGGTTAAAAATGCTAACTTCTTTATCAACAAGGGAGAAACTTTCTCGCTTGTAGGTGAGTCCGGTAGTGGGAAAACAACTATTGGTCGTGCGATAATCGGTCTAAATGATACAAGCAATGGAGATATCATTTTTGAAGGTCAAAAGATTAATGGTAAGAAATCGCGTGAACAAGCTGCAGAATTGATTCGTCGTATCCAGATGATTTTCCAAGACCCTGCGGCAAGTTTGAATGAACGTGCGACTGTTGATTATATTATTTCTGAAGGTCTTTACAATCATCATCTGTTCAAAGATGAAGAAGAACGTAAAGAGAAAGTTAAAAATATTATCCGTGAAGTGGGGCTGCTTGCTGAGCACTTGACTCGTTACCCTCATGAGTTTTCAGGTGGTCAACGTCAACGTATCGGTATTGCCCGTGCCTTGGTCATGCAACCAGACTTTGTTATTGCGGATGAGCCCATTTCAGCCTTGGACGTTTCTGTTCGTGCCCAAGTCTTGAACTTGCTCAAAAAATTCCAAAAAGAACTTGGTTTGACCTATCTCTTTATCGCTCATGACTTGTCGGTTGTTCGTTTTATTTCAGATCGTATCGCGGTTATTTACAAGGGTGTTATTGTAGAGGTTGCAGAAACAGAAGAATTGTTTAACAATCCAATTCACCCATATACTCAGGCTTTGCTTTCAGCGGTACCAATCCCAGATCCAATCTTGGAACGTAAGAAGGTCTTGAAGGTTTACGATCCAAGTCAACACGACTATGATACTGACAAACCTTCTATGGTTGAAATCCGTCCAGGTCACTATGTTTGGGCTAACCAAGCCGAATTGGCGCGTTACCAACAAGGGTTAAACTAATAATGGTTTTATAATTTCCATGTCAACTTTTATGGAAATTATAAACCTTTTTTTGTTGGGCTGATTTGAAAATACTTTGCAAATATCCTGAAAGAATTTTCGAAAAATTTTAAAAAATTCTGAAATATTCTTGACAGCTAATGAAAAAGGTGGTAAGATAGGAAACATCAAAAAAGAAAGCAGAAAAAGAAATGAATAAGAAACAAGCTGTAACGATGAATCAAAACTTTTACTTTAGCTACTTTAGATAGTGTTTGTAGACATGTCACCATGGATGCAAACAGTTCAAGCAATTTGTTTGTATCTATGTGGCTAAGATTTTTGATTGTGGTCCATATAGATGAATATCTAAATGGACTAGCAAAGTTATAACTTGTTAGATTTTTTCAAGCATCCGTTTAGGTATTATCTAGGCGGTTTTTTGTTTTATACTCTTCGAAAATCAAATTCAAACCACGTCAACGTCG